>JBGUTM010000154.1:0-5101 GCA_045133075.1 Alistipes sp.
CAAAAACAGCAGAGATTAACTCTGCTGCTCTCTAAATTGTCGGGGAGACTGGATTCGAAGGTCGGGGCAGAGCCCCGAGCTCGCGAGGATACCCTTAGCGCAGACGTAGTCGAGCAATAGAAATAGCCCTATCCTCGCAACCATATATTAAAGAATACCAACCGAGCCGAGAATGAGAGCAGACCTCGTAAGAGGTGATTTTGTTTGGAGTGAGCTGCGTGCTTGCACAGGCAGATTACTGCAAACAAAAACAGCAGAGATTAACTCTGCTGCTCTCTAAATTGTCGGGGAGACTGGATTCGAACCAGCGACCTCCAACTCCCGAAGCTGGCGCGCTGACCGGACTGCGCTACACCCCGAACTTTTTCGTGGTGCAAATATACAACATTTTTTAATTATACCATAATTCTCGAACATTTTTTTTATTTTTATTGCTCGAGAACGGCTAAAAAGTGTCGCAGTCCTTGTGTGCGGATGCCTAATGTGTGAAGACCTTGCCCTTCTGATGCAGTTGTTTGTTGTACTGGATACGTGACTGAGTGGGGTATTCGAGCTTTTCGAACTGCTCCACAGCGTTGCGTATATCTCCCAGGAGCATATCTGCCATATCACGCGACATTCCCTGGCGCACAACTACACGCATAACAACCAGATGGTCGATATCCTTAGGCATCGTGTATGCCGGAACCATCCAGCCGCTCTGTTGCAGTACGGCCTGCAGATCGTAGAGGGTCCACTTCGCCTTCTTGTCGTACTCGGGCGACATATACCATATAAATAGAGGATTAACCACCTCGGATGAGTAGTTGCGGAAACACTTCATCTTGCCTATCTGCTCGTGGCAGTAGCGAGCAACCTCCATAGAGTTTTGCTGAATCTCGCGGTAGCCCTCAAATCCGTAGCGGATAAAGTTGTAATACTGTCCAAGCACCTGTGCGGCGGGTCGCGAGAAGTTAAGGCCTACCTGTGTGATGTTGGCACCGAGGTAGTTCACGCTGAATGACATCTCTTCGGGCAGATACTTCTTATCCTTCCATACTACCCAGCCCAGACCGGGGTAGACGAGTCCGTACTTGTGGCCCGAGGTCGAGATTGAGAGTACCCACTTAAGACGAAAATCCCACTTCTGCTCGGGCTTGATGAAGGGAAGTATAAAACCTCCCGAGGCTGCATCAACGTGAATGGGGATGTCGTAACCTGTGCGCTTGTTGTAGGCATCGAGAGCCTTGTCGAGAGCCTCGATGTCGTCATTCAGTCCGGTCCACGTTACACCTGCAATGGGGACGATGCAGATGGTGTTCTCGTCACACGCAGCCAAGGCTTTTTCGGGGTCAAGGGTGGGGCAGTCGAGCGAGATGGGCACGGTGCGCATCTCAATCTGCCAGAGCTGGCAGAACTTCTCCCACACAACCTGGAAAGCGGTGCTCATCACCAAGTTAGGCTTGTCACAGGGTTTGCCCTGAGCTTTGCGGCGATTGCGCCAGCGGAGCCACGCCGCCACACCTCCCAGCATACACGCTTCTGAGGAACCAATGCCGAGTGCACCGGTCTTCCATTCGCTCTTCTCGGGGGTATTCCAGAGATTTGCGATGATGTTGATGCAACGGCCACACATCACCGCCACACGCGGGTACTCTGTCTCGTCAATGTAGTTTATGCCGATGGCCTCGTTCATCAGGCGGGTGGCATAATCATCCATATAGGTCGTGACAAAGGTTGCGAGATTCAGGCGAGGCTGTGTCTGTGCGTAGGTCTCGTCCTTGACCATCTGATAGGCAATCTCGGGTGTGGTCTTGTGTTGGGGAATACGCTCCGTGGGGGCGGGGTGCAACATCTCCTCCGAGCCGTATACGGCCGTGGTTACATCATCTTTTTTCATTGTACGATTCATAATAAATGAGTTTTTTTTGAGTGGTTTTTCGGGAGTGGAGATCATAAATTATGCCGTTTGTGAGAAAAAATGTGAAAAAATCGAGGAAAATGTTTGGATTTGTAAAAATTGGCTATATCTTTGTGATATCAAAATGATATTACCAATAACTCCGGCATTAAAATTTATTAAACATATTCTAAAACCTTAAAAACATTACAACTATGGAGAACAAGAATTTTGAGTATTCGGGTAGTTATCGTAACGGCTTTGTGATGCTGTTCGTGACTTTGGCGATGATGGTGGCATCGATTCTGTCTGTGGTTTACGGCATTATCTTCGATGAGGGCGGTATGGAGGGTCCTCTGCCTGTGGTGATGATTCTCGGAGGTATCGTGTTGATGTTTGTAACCATTGTTTTCGCTTGCGGATTTATGATGCTTGAGCCGAACGAGGCTCGTGTATTGCTCTTCTTTGGTAAGTATCGCGGTAACTTCCTCAAGACGGGTTATTGGTGGGTGAATCCTTTTATGACCGTCAAGAAGATTTCGCTCCGTGCGCGTAACCTCAATGTAGACCCCATCAAGGTAAACGACAAGACGGGTAATCCGGTGCTTATCGGTCTGGTGTTGGTGTGGAAAATCAAGAGCGAGGAGATCTATCGCGCTGTATTTGATGTCGATGCATCGTCAAATGAGGGTGAGCTTGGAGTAACCTCGGCAAAGCGTATGCAGATTCTCGAGAACTTTGTACGAGTGCAGTCGGACGCTGCTCTGCGCCAGGTTGCAGGCAACTACGCATACGATAACGCTCTCTCGGTGGCCGAGGAACTGACTCTGCGCTCGAATAGTGGCGAGATTAACGAGGAGTTGGAGGCGAAGCTCAACGAGCGACTGGCTATGGCCGGCATCGAGATTGTCGAGGCTCGCATCAACTATCTGGCTTATGCTCCTGAGATTGCGGCTGTGATGTTGCGCCGTCAGCAGGCGGACGCTATCATCGCTGCTCGCGAGAAGATTGTCGAGGGTGCCGTGTCGATGGTCAAGTTGGCTCTGGATCGTCTTTCGGAGGATGAGATTGTCGAGCTGGACGAGGATAAGAAGGCTGCAATGGTGAGCAACCTGCTCGTTGTTCTCTGCGCCGATGAGTCGGCACAGCCGGTAGTTAATACAGGTACTCTGCACCAATAAAAAGGAGGTACGATCGTGGCTAAACGCGACACATCAACCAAGAGTTTTGTCCTGCGCGTGGATGGCGAGACTATGGAGGCTCTCGAGAAGTGGGCTGCCGATGAGTTCCGCTCCATTAACGGACAACTGCAATGGATAATTGCGGAGGCTCTGCGCAAGAGCGGAAGGGTGCGAAAGCACTCTACCGCCAAGGCGCAAAGTGATGATGCAGAGGAGTAAGTGCGTTTATACCTAAAGTATTGATTTATGGATAAAGAGACAATCGTATTGATAATCCTTGCAGGCTTTCTGCTCTTGTCGGCACTGCTTATCGGTATCGGCAAGGGAGATTGGCTGATCTCGGGTTACAATACCGCTTCAAGCGAGAAACGCACACGATATAACATTCTGCGATTGCGACTCTCGGTGGTGATATCCTGCGTACTGATTGCTATTTTGGTAATACTTGATGCATTGAACCTCATCTCGTCAAATCTCTTTACTGTTCTTACGATAATTATCGCTGTGGCGCAAGTTGTCGTTGGAAATACCTGGGCCAGGCGAGAATAGCAACCTAAACCACTAATTGAGATGATGATGAAAAAGTTTTTCAGAATAAAGAGTATACGCTTCAAGAAACCCGATATGTCGGGAGTGCGCAAGGAGTGGAGTAGGGAGAGTTTGCGCCGATACTTCTGCTACCGTCCGATGCTGTGGCTCGGAGTGCCTGTAGTGGCGATTTTAGGCTTTGCCATTGCCTATGCGGTTTGCCTCTTGGCGGAGTTCGACCTCAATCCGCTACGTCAAGGCGTTGCGATAATGGCAACCTCGGCCTTTGGATATATACTTGGTATGTTTTCTATAGCCTCCAAGCAACAGGAAGATGAGGAGATGGAGGAGGCCGGAGTTAAGCAGACCCTTCTGCAGAAAATCTTCACCTACGGCATCTTTATCGCAGCCTGCGTGGTACTTATCTGGATGGAGGCTGACGAGATTATCGAGGATAGGGGTAAATGGATGAATACCATCGGCACCGTGCTGGCGATTATTACGACCTTGCTGCCCGGAATCCTATCGAAGCTGATTTATAGGTAGGTGAATACGGATTTTTTTACTATCTTTGCGGTTGTGGTACTTTGGGTGCTACAATCGCTTTTAATTTACAAGATAGGCAATGAAAAATATCAAAACCATCCTCGGCTTTTCACTTCTCTGTGCAATCTTACTTGCTGCGTGCGAGAAGGATCCTAACCAAGAATCCCAAAATCCCGACAACAATCCTGCCGAGTCCACAACTCCTGTTATCAGCTCCTATTCGACAAAGTTCGAAAATAAGGCGGTCTACGATGAGAAGCTGGTTATCATTGGCAAAAACTTCGCTGAAAAGAGGAGTGATAATATCGTAATGTTCGACACGACAAAGGCAAGTGTCTTGTCGGCATCAACAACCGAACTTACCGTAAAAATACCTCGTATAAACAAGGCTCACGCCGTTGTCACGGTCGAGGTGGATGGGCAGGTGTCGAACAAAAGGGCGATATACTATGATGCCATTCGTTGTGACTCGGTATTGCTGTTTCAGAGTGCAAAGGTCGAAACCCTCCGCAAAGGGGTAGTATGGAAACAGCTCGAGACAAGCTGGCGCGGTGCACCTCGCTCGATAAACGTAGTCTGCATCACACCCTCATCGCAAAACAGGTTAGGCATAGCCCTGCCGAATGCTCTCGCCACAACAAGCACAACCGGAAAGACAGAAGATGCACTTGTGGCCATCAACGCAGCCTACTTCGGCACTACATCTATGGGATTTGTCAGAATCAATGGGGTAGACAAGTGTGCAGGCAGCACCTACTCAGATGAAAATTACTACAAAAACAATGGCGTTTACGTCTTCAACGACAATATCCCAAATATCAAAGAGGTAAAGAATAACGCTGCAGCGGCAAAGTTGCCCGACCAAAACATCCAATGCTGCGGCCCGCTCCTTACCATCGACAACACCGATATCAAACAGGAGAATGTAAGCCATTGCACCACGGCACATCCTCGCACCGTAGTTGGC
>JBGUTM010000155.1:0-5984 GCA_045133075.1 Alistipes sp.
AAAAAGTTGTATAACAAGAGGGATTTTAGGCTTGCAAAACTCAAGAATCCGCAGTTTGCTAAACGCAAATGAGGAATTCGAGAGTGAGCATAACGCAGAAATCACCTTGTTATACAACCTTTTTCAAGAGGATGACACAGAAAGAGTATATAATAGAACGCGCAAGCGAGATGTTCGTTGCCAATGGCATCAAGTCGGTAAGGGTTGATGACATCGCGCAAAGACTCGGTATGTCGAAGAGAACCCTCTATGAGATGTTCGGCGACAAGGAGGAGTTACTATATCTCTGTATGTCCCACTTCCTCAATAAACAACGCGAAGAGGTCAATACCATCACCAAAGACTCAACAGCCACAATCCTGGAAGCTGTACTGCACGGTTTTCTCAATATGATGCAATATACTGAGGTGAATCATCGTATTATGAATAACCTGCAACGATTCTACCCCAATGTCTTCAACCGCATCCACGAGGAGTCGGACGAGGTGGGACGAGAGAATCTGCGCCGTGCGATACAGCAGTGTGTAAACGATGGCTTCTTTGATGGTCGATTTAATATGAATCTGGCAATCACGGTGTTGTACTACACCTCAATGGGTGTTATTGCCCGTCAGGATTTCCCCTATCCCGAAGGGGTGTCGCAACACGAGGCCTTCCGCCACATCATAATATGCTTCTTCCGCGGAGTGGCTACTCCCAAAGGATTGGACGTTATAGACAACTTCATCGCAAAAAACGGCATTAAGATATAGCAGATACAAAAAAGAACAATTATATATAAAGGTATGAAAAAATTATTTTTAACAGTGGGAATGTTGATGTTCGGCATCGTGTCGGGTTTGGCGCAGACAACCAAACTCACCCTCGAACAGGCTCTCGAAATCGCCTTAAGTGAGAATCCGACCATCAAAATTGCAGATCAGGAGATTGAAATCAAGCGTTATGCCAAGCAGGGCACCTACTCGAAGCTCTACCCGCAAATCGATGCTACGGCTACCTATCAGCGCGTAATCGAGAAGCAGACGATGAGTATGTCGCTCGGTGGCCAAACCCAGACCATCAAGGTCGGCTCGGACAACTCGTTCAATGGAGGTATCACAGCAGCAATGCCCGTAATCAATGCGCAGCTGTGGGAGAGCCTGAATGTCTCGGCTCTGGATGTGGAGCTGGCTGTCGAGAAGGCTCGCTCTTCGCGTCAAGATATGGTCGAGCAGGTGACCAAAGCTTACTACTCGGTGCTGCTGGCCAAGGAGTCACTGGCCGTATACAAGAGCGTCTACAACAACGCCGTGGAGAATAACAAGAATGTCAAGATGCGTTACGATGTAGGTTCGGTATCGGAGTACGATATGATTCGTTCGAATGTATCGGTGCAGAACGCCGAGCCCAACGTCTTCGAGGCGGAGAACAGCGTGATGCTCACCCTCTGGCAGCTCAAGGCTCTGCTGGGTCTTGACCTTCAGATGGATATTGATGTCGAAGGCTCGCTGATGGACTACAAGTCGGCGATGGACGAAGCCTACTCGCTTTCGCAGCTCGACCTAACGGACAACTCCACAATGAAGCAACTCGAGTTGCAGGAGCAGATGCTCGACAAGGCTCTCAAGATTACCAAGTTGGCAAACGTGCCTACCCTCTCGATTAACGCCGCATATCTCTACACCGCTCTGGGTAACGATGGCCGTTTCGGAATGAAGGAGGCGTGGAACCCATACTCGTATGCGGGTGTGCAGCTCAATATCCCGATCTTCGCCGGTAACTCAAAGCGTGCCGCTACACGCAAGGCTCGCCTCGATCTGTCGAACCTGCAGTTACAGCGCGAGAATGTGGAGCGTCAGCTCCGTGTGGCGATGATTCAGTCACTCAACTCAATGCAGACCAGCGTCAAGCAGTTCAACTCGGCTGATGCAACCGTGGCACAAGCACAGCGTGGCTATGAGATCTCGGTTAAACGCTACGAAATCGGTAAGGGAACCCTGGTCGAAATCGACAACTCGCAGTTGGCCCTCACTCAGGCAGAGTTGAGCCGCAACTCGTCAATCTTCAACTTCCTCAACTCGAAGATTGCACTGGATAAGATTCTCGGCAACTTGGAATTTTAGTATCGCAAAAGATTAAAAATAAAGATAAAGATAAAAGGTTATGAAAAGAGTTTTGAAGTCACTACTTATCGTATGTGCAATGGCAGGTATTGCCTGCTCCGGAAATGAGAACAAGCAGACGGCAGAGGAGGTTCAGTCGTTGCCCAAGGTAACCGTTCAGGCCGCTACTCGCCGTAATGTAACACAGTCGGTATCCTTCACCGGTACGGTTGAGGCTCAGGTTGTGAACAATATCGCATCGCAACAGCCGCTGCGTATCACCAAGATCCTGGTAGACGTTGGCGACCACGTAAAGGCAGGTCAGACCCTGGTTACCCTCGACAACTCTACACTGGTGCAGGCTTCGGCACAGCTCGAGAATGCCAAGAAGGAGTACGAGCGTGCGAAGGATCTCTATGAGTTCGGTGGCGCCTCGAAGTCGGAGTACGATGCACGCAAACTCTCGTATGAGGTTGCTAAGTCGGCATACAACAATCTGGTGGAGAATACAACCCTTACTTCGCCCGTGTCGGGTGTCGTATCGGCTCGCAACTTCGATGTGGGCGATATGGCCTCGGGATACCCCGTATTGGTTGTGGAGCAGATTCGCCCCGTTAAGATTATGATTAACGTCTCGGAGTCGCTCTTCTCGAAGATTAAGCGCGGAATGAACGTGTATGTCACTCTCGATGCCTATGGCGATGAGAAGTTCTCAGGCCGCATCTCGCGTATCTACCCCACCATCAACAACTCAACCCGTACATTCCAGGTGGAGGTTTCGATCCCCAACAATGATGAGCGTGTACGCCCGGGAATGTTCGCCCGCGTGACCCTGCCCTACGCTACCGCAAATCGCGTAATCATCTCGGATCGCGCCGTGAATAAACTGATGGGCTCGGGTGACCGCTACGTCTTCATCTACAACCCGGCAGACAGTACCGTGCGTTACAGCAAAGTGGAGCTCGGCCAGCGTCTGGATTACGAGTATGAGGTACTCTCGGGTGTCAAGAATGGCGAGCAGGTTGTCGTTATGGGTCAGCTTAGCGTGAACAGCGGCGACAAGGTAGAACTCAACAAATAGTCGAAACTTAACACGAACAGTAAGATGAATATCTATAAAACAGCCGTCAATAACCCGATTACGACAATTCTCGTATTTGTCGCAGTCGCTATATTCGGTATTTTCTCGCTGGTAAAGTTGCCGGTCGATCTGTTCCCGCACATCGACTCCAACTATATCATCGTGGTAACGGCTTACCCCGGAGCCAGCGCAGAGGATATCGAGGAGAATGTTACAAAGCCCCTCGAGAATAGCCTCAACTCGGTTGAGGATCTGAAGCACATCACCTCAAAGTCGAAGGAGAATATCTCGATGGTGGTACTGCAATTCAACTATGGTATCGACCCCGATGTCGCTACGGCAGACGTGCGCGACAAGCTCGATATGGTGACGCAGAACCTCCCCGATGATATCAACACCCCGATCATTATGAAGTTCTCGCCTGATGAGATGCCTATTATGATGATGTCGATCAAGGCAGATGAGAGCTGGAGCGGTCTTGCAAAGATTATCGATGAGAGAGTCTCGACCCCTCTGGCACGTGTCAAGGGTGTGGGTACCGTATCGGTTTCGGGTCTCCCCGCTCGTCAGATTCAGATCTACTGCGACCCCTACAAGCTCGAGGCTTACGGAATGACCATCGAGACCATTGCCCAGATTATCGCGGCCGAGAACCGTTCGGTACCTGGAGGTATGCTCGATGTGGGCTCTAACACCTACTCTTTGCGTGTGGATCAGGAGTTCACGAGCGCAAAGGAGATGGAGAGTGTGGTGATAGGTACCCGCAATGGCGCAAATATATATCTGCGCGATGTTGCCACCATCACCGACACCCAGGAGGAGCGTACACAGGAGGGCTTCAACAATGGTGAGCGTGCCGGTATGCTTATCATCCAGAAACAGAATGGTGCAAATACGGTAAATATCTCGCGCAAGGTTATGGCCGAGATGGAGAAGATTCTGCCCACACTGCCTTCGGATGTGCGTATCGAGCCCTTCATCGACAACTCGGACAACATTATGGATACGGCGCAGTCGCTTATCAACACCATCCTTACCACCTTTATTATCGTGATGTTCGTGGTGATGCTGATGCTCGGCCGCTGGCGTGCGATGTTTATCATCGTGCTGACCATCCCTATCTCGATGCTCTCGTCACTGATTTATCTGCTGATGACAGGCTCTACGCTCAATATTATCACAATGTCATCACTCTCAATCTCGATTGGTATGGTGGTCGATAACGCCATCGTTATCCTCGAGAATATCACCCAGCACATAGACCGTGGTTCTCGCGTAAAGCAGGCTGCAATCTTCGCTACCAAGGAGATGGGTCTTTCGGTTATGGCCTCGACCCTGACCACCGTGGCCGTATTCCTGCCCCTTACGATGATTACGGGTATGGCCGGTATCCTCTTCAAGCCGATGGGCTGGATGGTTACCATTACGCTGACCGTCTCGATGGCTGCCGCACTGACCTTCACTCCGGTACTCTGCTCACTGATTATGAAGCAGAACCCCAAAAAGTCAAAGATTCAGAAGTGGGTAGACAAAGGTATGGGCGGACTGGAGAACTTCTATGGAAGCATCTTGAAATGGTGTGTGAACCACCGCAAGAGTTTCGTCACAGCAGCTCTGCTCCTCTTCGTAGGTGTTATTGTCGGCCTCGGCCCGCGCCTGAAGACCGAGTTTATGCCTTCGCAGGATAATGCCCGTATCGCAGTAAAGGTTAAGCTCCCCATCGGTACCCGTCAGGAGATCACCCGCGATGTGGCTATGCGCATTGATGAGGAGTTCCGCACCAAGTATCCCGAGATCAAGACTATCGGTATGACCGAGGGTGTGGCCGATTCGGATAACGCATTCGCCTCGATTCAGGAGAATGGTACCCACTATATCTCGATGAACATCCGTCTGCTGAAGAAGACCGAGCGTGAGCGTTCGCTGACCGAGATTTGTGACGGTATGCGTAAGGATTTGGCTAAGTATCCCGAGATTCGCTCATTCGAGGTTATCGAGTCGGGCCAGAAGGGCGGAACCGGCGGTCAGTCTTCGGTGGATGTCGAGCTCTTCGGCTACTCGCTCGAGGATACCGACTTATACGCTGCCAAGATTAAGGAGATGATGCTCGGATTCGAAAGCTGCTCGGAGGTTGTGATTTCGCGTGAGGAGTACACTCCCGAGTTCCAGGTGGTATTCGACCGCGAGAAGTTGGCGATGAACGGCCTCAACGTGGCCACCGCCGCAACCTATCTGCGCAACCGCGTGAACGGAGCCATCGCTTCGTACTATCGCGAGGATGGTGAGGAGTACGATATTCTGGTACGCTACGCTAAGGAGTTCCGTGAGTCGAAAGATGCTCTGGAGAATGTCACCATCTACAGCCCCACCACCGGCGGTGCCCTCAAGGTGCGCGATCTGGGTAAGGTTGTCGAGACCGTATCACCCCCGACCATCGAGCGTAAAGACCGTTCGCGCTATGTGAAGATTTCGGGTTCGGTAGCACACGGATTTGCCACTTCGGACCTTATCGAGGCTACCACGCTCGGTATGCAGGATTTGGATATGCCCGCAGGCCTTACCTGGGACTTCGGTGGCTCGTATGAGGATCAGCAGGATACCTTCCGCGATATGATTATGCTGCTCTGTTTGATGATCATCCTCGTATTTGTGATTATGGCATCGCAGTTCGAGTCGTTGAGCTATCCCTTTATCATTATGTTCTCACTGCCCTTCGCATTGGTGGGTGTTGTGCTCGGATTGTGGATTTCGGGAACACCGCTCGGCATTATGGGTCTGCTCGGTGTGTTGATGCTGGTAGGTATCGTGGTGAACAACGGTAT
>JBGUTM010000156.1:0-4428 GCA_045133075.1 Alistipes sp.
AACATATCGACCCTTTCGGTCGAGCGCACCAGAGCCAACTCATCATCGCAGAAGTCGCGTACACCGACCTCGACAATCTTCTTCACCTCGGGCATATCCTTCAACACGTTGAACATTATCGAGGCGTGTGAGTGTTCGAAACCCTCATAGCAGTCGCGCAGGTCGCAGTGGGCGTCAAAATGGAGTACTCCGACCTCACCACAAGCCTCACTCACCGCCTTGATTGCGCCATACGAGGTAGAGTGATCACCGCCAACCAGGCCGACAACTTTTCCCTTCGCAAGCCAACGCTGTACCTGGGTGTAGATACTGTCATTGATACGGAAACTACCCTCATTGATGCGGCGCACCTTACGGGCGATATATTCAACCTCGGGGTCGCCACCCTCTTCGAGGTGTTCGATAACCTTCTCGGCGTCCGGGCGCAGACGCTCCGAGAGCTCCTGAATATCGTAGTCTATCTCTGCCGTGGCGATACCTTTTCGCCACTCATCCGGCGACACCGGGTCATAAAAGTCGAGCTGGGTCGAGGCCTCGATAATAGCATCTGGGGCGTAGGCCGAGCCTGCGCCGTATGACGAAGTGACGTCCCAGGGAGCCGAGACCAGCACCAGCTCCGCCTGCTCGGGCGTAAAGGGCATACCGAAGTAGTTGCCGTTATCGATACCGACTCCGTTTGGGTTAAAATCCTGCAAATTCATCTCATTTACGAATAATAATCTGACAAAGATAGTGATTTTTCCTTATATTTGCGAAAACTTAACGCTTCAAAACGAATGAAAATTGTAATTGACAGCGGAATACCCTTTATAAAGGGAGTTTTCGAGCCGTATGCAGAGGTGTTGTATGCCGAAGGTCGAGCCATAGGGCGTGACTTGGTACGCGATGCCGATGCTCTCATCGTCCGCACCCGAACGCGATGCGACCAATTCCTGCTCGAAGGCTCGACAGTAGGCCTGATTGTTACGGCCACCATCGGCACCGACCACATAGACCTCGACTACTGCCACTCTCACGATATCGCAGTAGCGAATGCTGCAGGATGTAATGCTCGCGGTGTTTTGCAGTGGGTGGCCGCTGTCTTGGTAGCAATCGCAGAGCGCAAAGGCGTCTCCCCGGGCGACACCACCCTCGGCATTGTCGGCGTGGGAAATGTGGGTTCATTAGTTAGGGAGTACGCCCAAATGTGGGGCTTCCGAACAATCTGCTGCGACCCTCCTCGCGAGGAGCGCGAACATCTCGGCTTTCTCACCGTGGAGGAGATTTTCGCCCAGGCCGATATCGTCACGCTCCACACCCCGCTCGCACCCGACACCCTGCACCTTGTCGATGACAAGTTGTTGGGCTCGTGGAAGGATAGCGACAAAATCCTGATAAACGCCTCGCGTGGTGAGGTTGTAGATACCGAGGCTCTGCTTCGCTCGGGCGTGGAGTGCGCCATAGATGTATGGGAGCGAGAGCCCGACATCGACCGCCCACTGCTCGAACACGCCTTTGTAACAACGCCACACATCGCAGGCTACTCGCTTCAGGGCAAGGCCAACGCGACAGCTATGGCGGTGGCAGCGGTGGCTCAACACTTTGCCCTGCCACTTGACGGATGGTACCCCAAGGAGGTCACCCCCACCACACCACATTCCATCTCGTGGAGAGAGCTGAAGTGCTTGATACCAACACGTTACAACATCACTGACGAGAGCCGAATCCTCAAGGCTCATCCCGAGCAGTTTGAGGCTCTGCGCAATGGCTACAACTACAGAGAAGAGTGGTTTTAAGACTAATGTTTCGATTCTCAATTTTCAATTCTCAATTTTTAATTAAACACCAATGAACAAGAGTGACAACCGCACTATCTACTTGTTCCTAAAAAGCCTACAACTAAAAAAAATCGAATTTTGAATTTTGAATTTTGAATTGTTTTATACCTTTGCATCGTACAAGTATATAAAACTATGCATTTCATACTGCGTATACTAAACTTTTTCTTCGGCCCCGAACGTGCGCACTCCGTGGCTGTTCAAATGCTGCGAGTGGTCGGACACATCCCCGGAGCCCACTGGATTCTGCGTAAAATATATGCCGTAGAGCACCCCTCACTCGAGCGTGAGGCCTTCGGTATGCGCTTCAAGAACCCCATCGGCGTAGCTGCCGGCTTCGACCGCAACGCCGAGATTTATAGAGAATTATCGGCCATGGGCTTCGGCTTTGTCGAGGTGGGCACCATCACCCCGCGCCCCCAGAGCGGCAATCCGCGGCCAAGGGTCTTCCGTCTGGGTGCAGACCGCGCCATAATCAACCGCACGGGTCTTGCCAACAAGGGTCTGGAGTATGCTGTTGAGCGTCTGCGCAAGCCCCACGAGGGTATGATTGTCGGCTGCAACATCGGCAAGAACACCATCACCCCTATTGAGGAGCAGGCCTCGGATTACCTGAAGGCCTTCCGTAACCTCTACCTGCACGCCGACTACTTCACGGTCAATATCAGCTACAACACCACCTTCAAGGAGTATGTTCCGCAGACCCGCGAGAGCATTATCGCGATTCTGCAACCGCTCTTTGAGTTCCGCCGCGGACAGGATCAATACCGCCCGATACTTCTAAAAATCTCGCCCGACCTGCCTGATGAGGTGGTAGACCTGATGGCCGACATTATGATAGACACACCGCTGGACGGCATCGTGGCGACAAATGCAACAACCGCACGTGAGGGTCTGAACATATCGGAGAAAACACTAAACAATATCGGTCAGGGTGCCCTCAGCGGAGCCCCTCTCACCAAGCGAGCCATCGAGGTCGTAGCGCGTGTTCACGCCCGAGCCAAAGGCACCTACCCCATTATCGGCGTGGGCGGATTGATGACCCCCGAAGATATCAAGGCTATGCTTGATGCGGGTGCTACACTCGTGCAGCTCTATACGGGCGTGGTCTACGAGGGTATGAGCCTTGTGCGCCGCACCTGCAAGATGATGATTGCCGAGGCCGAAGCCGCCGCTACAAAACCCGCGGAGCAACCCGCCGAACAACCGAAAAAATAATCACACGATATGAGAGCAGAGATTATCACCATCGGCGATGAAATCCTTATCGGACAGATTGTCG
Organism: Alistipes sp.; assembly: GCA_045133075.1. Classification (GTDB taxonomy): domain Bacteria; phylum Bacteroidota; class Bacteroidia; order Bacteroidales; family Rikenellaceae; genus Alistipes. Next base: position 3,100 of record JBGUTM010000156.1, read on the forward strand.
ATACCAATGCCGCATATATAGCCCAAAGACTTAATGCAGTGGGGTTTGTCGTGAGCGAACGTTCCTCGGTAGGCGACCGCGCCGAGCAGATTACCCGAGCCATCAAACACTCTATGGAGCGTAGCGATGTGGTCATCACCACCGGCGGCCTGGGCCCCACAAAGGATGATATCACCAAGACCACGCTTGCCAAGATGTTCGGAGGGGATATGCGCTCCGACAAGCGTGTAGAGGAGCACGTTCGCACGATGCTCGCCGCCCGCAACATCGAGTTCAACGAGCTGAATCGCTCACAGGCTCTCGTTCCCGAGAGTTGCGAGGTGCTCTTCAATGCCCACGGCACCGCCCCGGGAATGTGGTTTGAACGCGAGGGCAAGGTCGTCATCTCGCTGCCGGGCGTACCCTTCGAGATGCGCCACCTGATGGAGGATGAGGTATTGCCTCGACTGAAATCTCGCTTCGCCCTGCGCCAAATCATTCACCGCACACTGATCACGGCCGGCATTGCCGAGTCGATGTTGGCGGCACGTATTGCCGAGTGGGAGGATGCTCTGCCCGAGTATCTTCGTTTGGCATACCTGCCCTCACCCAACATTGTACGCCTGCGACTGTCGGCATACGAAGTTGATGGCCAAGCCGTTGAGGGCGAAATAGAGGAGCAATTCAAGGCCCTCGAGGCGTTGATTCCCGACAATGTTGTAGGCTACGAAGGTGCCACCGTGCAGGAGCAGGTACATCGCCTGCTGGTCGAGAGTGGCCAGACTCTCGCCGTGGCAGAGAGCTGTACGGGTGGCTCCATAGCGGCAAAGTTTACCGCTATGGCAGAAGCTTCGACATACTTTCTCTGCGGTGTTACGGCATACGCCAACGAGGCCAAGTGTAATATCTTAGGGGTTGATGCTTCGCTCATAGAGCGATATGGAGCCGTGAGCGAGCAGGTGGCACGAGCGATGGCCGAGGGGGCAAGACGAATCTCGGGTGCCGACTTTGCGGTGTCCACCACAGGTATTGCAGGCCCCACGGGTGGCTCGGCCGAAAAGCCCGTAGGCACGGTGTGGTTTGCCGTCAGTTCCAAGAGGGGAACGGTGGCTATGATGCGCAATTCGGGCACCGATCGCGGACAGATTATCGACCGCGCAACTGCCTATGCCATAGAGTTTTTGCGCGACCACATCAAGGGCCGCCGTTAAAGTTTTGAAAATTATTCGCTGCGAGTGATTGCAGTTTGAAAAAAAGTTAGTATATTTGCGACCTCTATTTTAGAGGTAAATTAAAATTTTTAACAATGAAAGTCTGCGAAATTACAGGTAAAACCGCGATTGTCGGCAA
>JBGUTM010000157.1:0-4890 GCA_045133075.1 Alistipes sp.
GAATGACTTAAAGTTCCGATTATGACACGTAAAAGTATAACCTTAATCGCAAATACGATGCGGAGAATTGATGTTGCACTCCTCTACCTGCGGCTGTTTGTGGGTGGTGTGGTGCTGCTGCACAATATAGGTAAGATGCAGACCTATAACGAGATAATCGAGGGTTTCCCTGCTCTGTTGTTTGATAGCCCGACCCTTACCTTCGGAGTATTCACAATTACGGAGGTGGCCTTTGCGATGTTGATTATGTGCGGATTGTGGGTGCGCTTTGCATCGTTTCTGATGGCGTTGGGAATGTTTCTCTCGATATTTGTGGTGGTGCCCACGGCCGGAATGACCGCAGGAACGCTCCAATTTATCTATATGGGCATCTATATCTTCTTCGTCATAGCGGGAGGTGGCCGTTATGCACTGGACTCGGTGTTGTGGAGCCGTAAGGTGGTGGATTAGATGAAATTTATATGCTAAAAGTCGCTTTTAGGGGCGAAATAGGTGTTATTCAAAAAAAAGTTCTATCTTTGTCAAGATATTTGCGATAATTAATGATAATGTTAAACCTTAATAGAGATGAAAAAATCTATTTGTTTTTTGATTTGTGCCATTGTTGCAGGAGTTATGACCGTAAGCGCTAAAGCACCTGTTTCTGTGCAGGATATGGAGCCGCTCCCCCACAAGGTCGAGAATCCTGACCTCTGTGATATGAAGGGAAATCCGGTGAGTTTGCCGCACTGGGGCGAGAAGAATCTTTTGATATTCTTTGTTGATCCCGATAGCTTCCTGGGTGGAAACAAGAATAAGAAGTTCGCTGACGAGATGCAGGAAAACCAGCGTGCAGCAGGCGATAATATCTATGGATTTGGTATTGTGAATACGGCAGATACAGCCATCTTCCCGAAGCTGATTCGCGCCATCGTACACAAACGAGTTGTTAAAGAGGCCGGAGCGGAGGCTTTTGATGATAGATTTGGTACGCTCGTAAAGAGTTGGGGCCTGGGCGATTGCAATAACAAGTTCGCAGTTATGGTCGTGAGCAAGGAGGGCGAATTGGTCTATTGCCACAAGGAGGAGTTTACCGAAGAGGATAAGGCTCACTTCTACGAATTTATTCAGGATTATAAATAATCTTCAACTTGTCGGGTCGTGCCGTAATATCGTGTATGCTGCTCTGCCTTTGCTCCATGGTGGGTATGGCGCAGGAGCAAGCCTATGTGAATCGTGGCGACACAATCCGTTATAAGTATACCCCATTGACGCACTCCTCGGCTTCGGTCGAGGGTGCGTCTGTGGTTCAAGCCGATAGCGTAAAGCGACCTCGCAGTAAGTTTGTGCAGCGATTTCTCGACTTTACGACCCAGGAGGCTGCCGACCGCACCTTCGATAAGCCCATAGACTTCTCGATTGTCCCTGCACCCTCCTACTCGAGCAAGACAAGCCTCTCGCTCAACCTGGTGGCTACGGGTGTCTATCGCGTCAATCGCCGCGACTCGATTACCTCGCCATCGAATATCTCGCTCTATGGTACAGTTTCGATTATAGGCTACTACTATGTGGGCATTCTGGGTAACACCTTCTTTCGCCACGACCGCCATCGCCTTGATTACGATATCGGCTTTCGGTCGATGCCGACCGACTTCTGGGGCTTCGGCTATCGTGCGGCAACCACCAATCCACAGAGTGAGTATATCAATAAAAACGCCTTCGGAGAGGTGAAGTATCTCTACGAGATTTTTCCTAATTTCAATATCGGCGCAATGCTCGACTTCGAGTACACCAAGGCCAAGAGAATTAAGGCTCCCGAATACTTTGGTGTGCAACGTCACTCTTATACCGCCGTTGGTCAGGGTGTGATTGTCGAGTACGACTCGCGCGATGTTATAACTAACCCAACCAGGGGATTGTACGTTGGTGCAAACTTCCTCGTTAGACCCAAGACACTCTGTAATGCCGGTCATACGCTGTGGAGAGCACGCGGTACAATCAACTTTTATCAACGTCTGTGGCGTGATGCGGTGCTGGCCCTTGACCTGCACGGCGAGTTTAATTCGCGGCACACTCCTTGGACGTTGTATGCACTGCTCGGCAGTAACTACCGTATGCGTGGTTACTACGAGGGGCGATTCAGTGACCTCAATATGGTTACCTTTCAGGCAGAGTTGCGACAGAGAGTGTGGCGACGCCTGGGTGTGGTCGTGTGGGGAGGCGCAGGTAACGTCTTCCACTCGTTCGACACCTTTGCGTGGCAACAGACCCTGCCCAACTATGGCGTAGGTATACGCTGGGAGCTGAAGAAGGGAATCAATGCCCGCATCGACTATGGCTTTGGCGGTGTGGTCAAGGGTCACCTCATAAATGGGTTAGTTATGTCTATCAATGAAGCTTTTTAATCATTTGTTCTCGCGTATCGGCAGAGTTTCACCCGACATCGGCTCGTTGGTGATGTTTGTCTGGCTTGTGGTGGCGGTGATGCTACCCAACTTGGTGTTGGCATTTACCGAGGGGTATAACGGCTGGTCGGTGGCTGCCGGTCTTGTCCTGCCACTCGGCATATATCTGCTCCTGCCTCTGTTTACACGCAGGGTGAGCGTTGTGATGCTCGTGTTGCTGCCCGTTCTGCTGCTCTGCGTGGTGCAGGTGGTGCTGCTATATCTCTATGGTAACTCGATTATCGCGGTCGATATGTTCACCAACATTATGACTACCAATACGGTCGAGAGCCGCGAGTTACTCGGCGGTCTGGCTCCAATCATTGTCGCCATTTGTCTAATCTATCTGCCTCTGTTATACTTCGCCTTTCGCCACCTGTGGGATGTTAGCTATAGCCTTTCGGAGCGGGCCCGTAAGGGTGTGGTGCTTGTCGGGGCGGTGCTGACCATCGCCGGAGTGCAACTGCTCTATCCGGCAGGTCGTGTTGCCGATGATGAGCGTATTGTGCGTAGCGAACTCTTTCCGGTCAATGTGATGCACAACCTCCGCCTGGCAGTTGGTAATCGGGTGGCTGAGAGAAACTATCATCACACCTCTGCCGCGTTCAACCACGCTGCTTCGCGCTCTAAATCCTCGCCACAACGAGAGATTTACCTCCTGGTTATAGGCGAGTCATCACGTGCAGCAAATTGGGAACTATATGGCTATGAGCGTACAACTAATCCGAGACTGCGCAAACGAGATAACCTCTGCATCTTTAGGAATGTGATTACGCAGAGCAATACGACTCACAAGAGCGTGCCGATGATACTCTCTTCGGTCGATGCCGAGAATTTCGCGGAACTTTATTGTCGTAAGGGACTTGCCGATATGTTTCGGCAGGCAGGCTTCCGTACCTACTTTCTCTCGACCCAATCACCACAGGGGGCTATGGTCGATAACCTTGCCCAGGAGTGTAACGAGGTGATATATATAGCTACCCCGGGCTACGATTTGCAGATGGTGCAGATGGTGCAGCGTATTGTGGAGTCCGAGCCTGAATGCGACCTTCTCTTCATCCTCCATAGCTATGGCTCGCACTATCGCTACAATCAACGCTACACGGCCGATATGGCACTTTTTCTGCCCGATGGAGATGCTATGGTCAATGGGCGTAATGTCGCAACCCTGCGCAACGCATACGATAACTCGATACTATATACCGACTGCCTGCTCGACTCCCTGGCGGGGTATCTGGACACGGTGGATGCCTGCTCGGCTATGCTTTACTGCTCCGACCACGGTGAGGATCTCTTTGATGATGGGCGTGGAATGTTTCTGCACTCTTCGCCGCGGGTGACCTACTACCAGCTGCACGTGCCCTGCCTTGCGTGGTTCTCGCAGGCGTATTGCGACCGCTACCCCTCGAAGGTGGCAATGGCTCATCGCCACCGCTGGTCGCCCACATCGACCGCAGCAATGTTTCATACTATGGCCGATATGGCCTCGGTAGAGAGCCCCTATGCCGATGATCGCAAGTCGCTAACCTGTGCCGAGTTTGATGATACGGCACCGCGTCTCTATCTAAATGATCGCAACTGTGCCGTGCGACTTGATAGACGTATAGGCATCTCTGACCTTGACCGCCGCGAGTTTCTGCTCCACGGCATAAGGCTCGATTAGTGTGGGGCAAAAGTTTATTGATGCAATTCTTGTCACTTTCGGAAAAGTTTTTTATTTTTGTGATGTCGAGCGGTTTATTCCGCTTGGCGGACATATTTTTGTGAAAGTGTTTCGCAGTCCTTATTGAGAAATTTGGCGATTTTTTAGAATACAAGGGGGCAAATACTCATAACAACCGTTTATAGTCGCTTCTGCAACTATATTTCGGTGTGGAGTATAGTTTATTGTATTCAGGCTACGCCAAATGCCTCTCAATAGTAAACGGAAATCAACTCCACACTTTCTTTTTTTACTAACCGCACGTTTGGGGTTGGCGGGTAAGAAGCCTTAATGCAATGAAGAAGTTATTTTGTTTTCTAACTATGATTGTCGTATGTAGTGTGTCTGTATATGCACAGCAATATCGTGTCGAAGAAACTCGTCCCCAAGGTCCTGCATTACATAGAAAGATCGTTACCTATATCCCTGAATTTAAGTTCGGGGAGGAGGTGTCACGCGATACGACCAAAATAGAATATAACTTTTTTAATAGACAAGGTCAGATCCTCTATGAACAAACACTGAAAACATCTAAATCGCAATCAGAGATATATACCGATGTTGTTTATGAATATGCTAATGGTCGATTGGCGAAAAAGATAAGCCGATCTTTGAAGGTGTCGGATGATTTGAAAATACTCTACGAAACGCAATCCACCATATCTTATATATAACAATAGTGGAAAATGTGTGCAGATGGACTGCTACAATAAAGAAGGCAAACTGGAAGAGAGATCCAAGTTTACATATACTGCCAATGGATAT
>JBGUTM010000158.1:0-4176 GCA_045133075.1 Alistipes sp.
ATTGTCGGCTTTGCGTGTGACCACGCGGCATTCGATATGAAAGAGCTGTTGGTTGGCTATATGGCGGCCAAGGGTTATGAGGTTGTGGACTTCGGCTGCCACTCCGAGGAGCGTTGCGACTACGCCGACTTCGCTCACCCGTTGGCAAATGCGGTCGAGGAGGGTGTTGTCAATTTCGGCATCGCACTCTGCGGCTCGGGCGAGGGTATGGCGATGACACTCAATAAGCACCGCGGTATCCGCGCAGGTATCGTGTGGCGCAAGGAGATTGCCGAACTCATCAAGCAGCACAACAACGCCAACATCCTGGTACTGCCGGCACGTTTCATCTCGAGCACCGAGGCCGTAGAGTTTACAAATGCCTACCTTGCGGCAGAGTTTGAGGGTGGACGCCACGAGGCAAGAATCGAGAAGATGTGTAAATTCTAATCGTCAGCGGTTGGCAATAGCCGATTGGCTACATCAACTCAGAGTGAACAAATACTCCGTCAAATGGCGGGGTATTTTTTATTTCGTGGTCGAAGATACCGAAGACCGCCGAGCCACTGCCCGACATAGAGGCGTATATCGCCCCCTGAGCCAGAAGCCACTCCTTGACCTCCCCAATGTGGGGGTGTGCTGCGAAGATATGTGGCTCAAAATCGTTCTTGAGAAGTTGCTGCCACTGCTCTACGGGCTGCGCAATACGCTCTCGCAACGGGACCTCGGTAACGAAAGGCTTAATACCCGAATAAGCCTCGCGGGTCGAGACCCCCTCATCGGGCTTTATTAACATCAGCCACAGTCCGTTAAGCGAAACCTCCACCGGCTCCATAATCTCACCTCGGCCCGTGCACAACTGGGGCGTATTGCGGACAAAAAATGCCGTATCGCTACCCAACTCTGCCGCCAATGCTATCAGTTCCATCTCGCTCAACCCGAGTGCAAAGAGCTCATTCAGAGAGCATATCACCGCTGTACCATCAGCCGAGCCACCACCTAACCCCGCACCGAAGGGTGTGCGTTTGTCGAGTGTGATGCGCACGGCTCCGATACCATAACGCTCGTGTAGCAGACGCCACGCCTTGATACATATATTTTTGTCGGCCGGGCAATCGACCTCAAGACCCACATTCGCAAAGAGGGGCTCCGCGCCTTCACAAGGCTCGACATCTATAACATCATACAGCCCAAGCAGGGGATACATAACGGTTGCCAGCTCGTGAAATCCATCTTCACGGCGGCGCAGGACATCCAATCCGAGGTTGATTTTGCAGTTGGCTTTTACTCTCATACCGCAAAAATAGGAAAACTATCGCAATTTATCGCAACCTTCATCCGTTTGTTGAGCGTATAATTAACAACAAAGGTTTGAAATATGCCATTTTTTTTATTTCTTTGCACTCAAATTTAATGGATTAGTATGAAAAAAATCATTTTCCTCTTTTCGGCAGTGCTGATTGCGCTGACCTCTTGTAAGTCCGACATCCCCGAAGACTACGAGCCGATTACGACTAAATATGTCGATAAAATCACCCACGCCAACGGTAGTGTAATTGCGCTTACGTATGATGACGATATGCGTGTGGCAGCAGTGAGCTATATCGATGCTCTCGATGCGGCCAATAACCGCAACTACGAGCTCAAGTACAATATCAATATGAACACCAACACCGTAACCTTCGACATCTTCAGCGGCGACAAGAAGTACATTATGAAGTTTAACGAGTATGGTGCACTTGATCAGTTTGTACTTGACGGCAACCCTCAGCAGGTATTGAGCACATTTGTCTACGACAAATACTCTTCAATCGGCGTCTTCCACCTCGAGTTGCAGGGTATGGTCGATAACCTCACCGGCGGCGAGACCAAGCGCATCGAATGGTCGCATTACGGAGTGCCGGCAACCCAGATTAACGAGATTAACAAGACCATTAACGAGGTTACATACACCTACTCGACATCTATTCAGTACACCTACCTCTCCTCACGCAGTAATGTGCACGCCAACGTAAACCTCTTCAACTTGATCACCCCCGAGTTCCTCGAGCACAGCAACATCCCGATCGAGTTGGCTGCCACGGTGAGCGTCTTCGGCACACGCAGTAACTATCTGCCCACCGACATCTCCATCATCAAGGGCCGCACCGAGGCTGGCGAGAACTATGTGAAGATATCGGAAGAGAAGCGCGAGTTCAGCTACGATGCCGATGAGAATGGTTACATCTCGAAGATTTACACCGGTAAGGAGGAGAATAGCAACAAGGAGCTGCTCTACACCATCACCTACGTAAATACCAAAGACACAGAGAAATAATAGAATAAAATCTCTTCCCAAGATAAAACAGATAGAGCCTGCGTTTGCAGGCTCTATCTGTTTTATCCACTCCTTATTCTCCACCCTCTTTTATCCGCTGGAGTTCGTACATCCTATCGCGGAATCGTGCTGCGGCAAGGAAATCGAGTGCACGCGCCGCTCGTTCCATATCCGCCTTTACCTTCTCGATAAGTGTGTCGATATTCTCCTCGGCAATATACTCCTTTTGCATATCGGCCGCCATAGCCAAATCGCCATAGTGATTCTCCTCGGGCCTATAAACCACATCATCCTTGAACTTCGACTCGCCGAGCAGCAACTTCTGCCCCGCACCACTCTTTTGCGCACGGCGCGGCAACAATCCGTGTTCGATATTGTAGCGCACCTGCTTATCTCGGCGGCGGTTGCTCTCCTCAATGGCTATGCGCATCGAGTCGGTGACCACATCGGCATACATTATCACCGTGCCGTTGGTATGACGCGCAGCACGACCCGCAATCTGCGTAATCGAGCGCACATTGCGCAAAAATCCCTCCTTATCAGCATCAAGAATAACCACCAACGCCACCTCTGGAAGATCCAATCCCTCACGCAGAAGATTCACTCCAATAATCACATCAAACATTCCCGCCCGCAAATCCTCGAGAATCTGCACTCGTTCGAGCGTATCCACGTCCGAGTGGATATATCGGTTGCGAACACCGGCACGGTCGAGGAACTTTGACAACTCCTCGGCCATACGTTTGGTGATGGTGGTCACAAGCACCTTATCATCACTCTTCACGCGCTTATCTATCTCCTCCAGCAGGTCATCTATCTGGTTGGTCGAAACACGCACCTCCAGTGGCGGATCGATAAGACCCGTAGGTCGTATAAGCTGCTCGACCACAACACCCTCACTCGCCACGAGCTCATAGTCGGCCGGGGTGGCACTTACATATATGGTCGTACCCGTCAGCTGTTCAAACTCCTCGAATCGCAGCGGGCGATTATCCTTGGCTGCGGGCAGACGGAATCCATACTCCACAAGGTTCTCTTTGCGGGCGCGGTCGCCACCGAACATTGCACGAACCTGCGGAATGGTGACATGGCTCTCATCGACCACAAGCAGAAAATCCTCAGGAAAATAGTCGAGCAGACAGAAGGGTCGAGTACCTTCACTTCGGCCATCGAAATATCGCGAATAGTTCTCAATACCCGAGCAGTAGCCCAACTCCTTAATCATCTCGAGATCATACTCTACACGCTGTTTGAGGCGTTGAGCCTCGGTGGGGCGGCCCTCCTTCTCGAAGAAGGCTATCTGCTTACCCAGATCGAGATATATCTGCTCCACGGCACGGTCGATACGCTCCTTGGTGGTGACAAAGAGGTTTGCGGGGAAGATTGTCACCCTCTGCAAACTCTCAAATCGCTGACCCGACACGGGGTCGATGAGCGATATCGCCTCAATCTCGTCATCGAAGAAGGATATGCGGTAACAGTTGCCACCGAAGCTCGGCATAACATCTATCGTATCGCCTGTAACGCGGAAGGTCGCGGGAGTTAGCTCTCGCTCGGTGCGGGTGTATAGGGCCTCGACCAGGCGATAGAGGAAGTGTTTGTAATTTATCACATCACCAACCTGCACCTCGATTGATGTCGCGTGAAAATCCTCGGGATTGCCGATACCGTAGAGGCACGACACGCTCGACACAACCACCACATCTCGTCTGCCCGAGAGCAGGGTAGAGGTGGTACTCAAACGCATCTTCTCAATCTCATCGTTTATCGAGAGATCCTTCTCGATGTAGGTATCGGTCGATGGTAGGTAGGCCTCGGGCTGGTAGTAGTCGTAGTACGACACGAAATACTCCACGGCATTTTCGGGGAAGAAATTCTTA
>JBGUTM010000159.1:0-6962 GCA_045133075.1 Alistipes sp.
TCGAATACACGGATAAACTCACCACCGATAATCTTACGTTTCTGCTCGGGGTCGGCAACATTCTCCAACTTCGAGAGGAAACGCTCCGTAGCATCAACATAGATAAGGTTTGCGCAGAGCTGGTTGCGGAATACCTCCACAACATTCTCTGACTCGCCCTTACGCATAAGACCGTGATTAACGTGTACGCAGACCAGATTTGAGCCGATAGCTTTCAAGAGCAGAGCAGCTACTACCGAAGAGTCTACACCGCCCGAGAGAGCAAGCAACACCTTCTTATCGCCCACCTGACGGCGCACAAGCTCCACCTGGTCATTCACGAAGTTGGCCATATTCCAGTTTGCCTCGGCCTTGCAGGTCTCGAAGACGAAATCCTTGAGTGCCACCTTTGCAGCCTCCTCATCCGAGGTAAATGCCGGGAGCTTAACCTCGCAGAGAGCCTTCTCGTGGCCGGCAGCGATTACGGGAATGCCAGCCTCATAGATGCCGTGATTAACATCAATCTCAACACCGTCAATTACGTTGTTGGGGCCTCCGTTGATGACGATACCCTTCACGTTCGGCAGAGCCTTCAGCTCCTCGACAGTGATATCGTGGGGGTAGATCTCGCTATACACGCCCAGCGCACGGATTGCTCGAGCTACCACGGTATTCTCGTGGCTACCCAAGTCCAAGATTACAATCATATCCTGTTTCATAGATCTATATAAATTTTTCTTCAATCTCTTATTTTATCTCTCGGCCGAGTAGTTCGGGGCCTCACGGGTGATAGCAACATCGTGAGGATGGCTCTCGCTCATACCCGAGGCAGTGATGCGGATAAACTTTGCCTGCTGCAAAGCCTCGATATCCTTCGCTCCGCAGTAGCCCATACCCGAGCGGATACCGCCGACCAGCTGGAATACGGTCTCGCTCAATGTGCCCTTGAAGGGTACGCGAGCCACGATTCCCTCCGGAACGAGCTTGTTCACATTCACCTCCTTGCCCTGGAAGTAGCGGTCGGCCGAGCCAGCCTTCATGGCATCAATCGAACCCATACCGCGGTAGCTCTTAAACTTACGACCGTTGTAGATGATTGTCTCGCCGGGAGCCTCCTCCGTACCTGCGAACATCGAGCCACACATCACGCAGTTACCACCTGCGGCTAAAGCCTTCACCAGGTCACCCGAGTAGCGCAGACCGCCATCGGCGATGATGGGTACTCCGCTGCCCTTCACAGCATTTGCGGCATCGTAGATTGCCGTAAGCTGCGGAACACCGACACCGGCGATGATGCGGGTTGTGCAGATCGAGCCGGGACCGATGCCGACCTTGATTCCGTCAGCACCTGCCTCTGCCAACATCTTCGCAGCCTCGGCTGTGGCGATGTTACCAACGACAACGTCCAGAGTGGGGTATGTCTCCTTGATTTTGCGCAGTGCATTGACGATATTTGCCGAGTGTCCGTGTGCCGAGTCGAGAACTACAGCATCGACATCCTCCTCGACCAAAGCCTTCACACGATCCATAAAGTCGGGAGTGATGCCCACACCTGCAGCTACGCGCAGACGACCCTTCGCATCCTTGCAGGCGTTGGGGTGATCCTGTACTTTAGTAATATCTTTATAGGTGATAAGACCCACAAGACGACCTTGGTCGTCCACTACGGGCAACTTTTCAATCTTATTGTTGAGCAGTACTTCCGATGCGTGCTCGAGGGCGGGGTTGTGAGTTGTTACGAGCTTATCCTTCGGGGTCATAACCTCCTCGATGCGGCGCGACATATCGCGCTGGAATCGCAAGTCGCGATTGGTTACGATGCCGATGAGCATACGCTCGGCATCAACTACTGGGATACCGCCAATTTTGTTTTCGGACATCATAGCCAGCGCATCACCCACCGTCTGATCCTTGCAGATGGTAATAGGGTCGTAGATCATACCGTTTTCGGCACGTTTCACACGGCGTACCTGCGCAGCCTGCTGAGCTATCGACATATTCTTGTGGATTACGCCGATACCACCCTCACGCGCCAATGCGATAGCCAATGACGCTTCGGTCACGGTATCCATAGCGGCAGATACGATAGGAATGTTCAGACTGATATTACGCGAAAAACGGCTCTTAAGACTAACCTCACGCGGCAACACTTCGGAATAAGCGGGTACGAGCAAAACGTCATCAAAGGTAAGACCCTCCTGCTGTACCCTTTCATTGATAAATGACATAGGGCTTATATTTTTTGTTGCTCGCAAAATTACGCATAATTTTCGTTTTACGCACTATCGAGCGCGATTTTTTTTAACATTTTTTCAATAAAGTCTATTTTTCTTTGATGGGTGGCTGGGAGGTCGGGAAGGGTAGGGGGATTACTAAATTCCCTAACCTTATTACATTCCTTAAATAAAGGCCTACAAAAAAATCACCCCGCCGAACTCGGCGGGGTGGGCAGAACTATCAGGGAATCTCCGGTCCCGATAGGCTCTTATATTAATTTATTCTTTACCCTTGAGGCAACGTACATTGTACCCCTGGGCATTAACCGTCTTTTTAGCGTTGATAGTAGGCTTGTTCAGTAAGCCTGCATTGCATCCTCCATACTGAATGTTGGAGCCATAGTAAACCTTTACATTTTGGGGTTCTTCATCAGTACCTCCAAACTTATATGTTGTGGCATATTTTTCACCATTTGCATCTGTGTTGAAAGTGTAGATATAACCCATATTACCATAATCTCCAGAGAATGTAACTGTGGTTTTTGCACGATTTGATGCACAGGGGAAATAGAGGTCTGCACTTTGACCTGCGCTATTTTGACATCCATGCATATACATTGCATACACTCTATATCCCGCTTTGAATGATGCGTTGCCTTGGGGGTTGCGAACAAAACCAATCATATCGTTGATGTTAGTTTTCTTTTCTATTCCCCAGTATATAGTACCATATGTGTCAATGATATATCCCATAGGGCAAGGGTCTTGATTTGTCTTATTGGCAGCAATATCAGGATTTGTGGCTGATACACCACCCCAAAGGCGATACTCACCCTCAGGTACCGTATTGTTTCTACTAATCAAAGAGGAGAATGTCCAACCGGCATTGTTGCTTGTTGAGTTAAAATAGTACATATAATTGGGGAACAAAGAAGCCTTTGTACGAGGTTGTCCATTTTCATCAATCTCGATTTCTCCACACGATGAAGACGCAGTCCAGTACTGACCATATCTGCTAAAACCATACTGAACGCCCACACGGGTGTTGTGAAGATTTTCCTGGCTTTCATCGGCAGCATTAATATCCTTGACACGCGGATAGGGAATCATATTCTGATACTGGTAGTAGAGACCACAAGCGTCAGTTGCATCAGTAGCTGATACAGAGGCGTTTATAGGCCAATTTTCAGAGGTGCCGAGAGCGGAACGCTGATCTGCAAGAGTAGCACTTGGAGCCCAAGTTGCACCAAGAACTCGGTCCATAACGTAGTAATTCGAAGAGTTCATCTTGATAACATCGGGAGTATCAGTACACCAGAGCAGCCAAGTCCAAACAATAGCTTTAGAATCTGCGTTGTTCTTTGAAAGTGCAATAAGTGCATTACCCTTCTTTCCATTGGTCTTAAATGAGATGGTATTATCCGAGGGGTTGTAGGAGAAGTCGTAGAACATACCTGCCTCCTCAGCCCAAACAATCTCGGCAGTTACACCACCAGTCAGTGCAGTACCATCGCAAAGGTTTGCCTCGAAAGCATACTCACCAGCAGTGGGAGGTACAATATAGGTGTTTGCATAATCTTTGTGAGGCATACCACTTGTGCCACTCAAAAGAGTAGGATCTGTCGCGATGTGCGAAGTGATATTGATAGGGCTTGACGATACAGGCTTAATCTTCGAACGAGTTACCTTGTGCGAGTTGTTCGCGTATACGGTAACGGAACCATTGTCAGTTTCTGCTACCAGAGCCAAGTTTGTGTAGGTATTTTCCGGTACGGGAATATAAATTTCGGGATTGGTCGATAGTTGGATGCCATCCGAGAATGCAATATTGAGCCAAGATGATGCCTCATTCTTCTCGTTGAACAAAGTGAAAGTAGCATTTTGTTTGGTCAAATCATACTTCATTTTACGAGAAATAGGTTTGAAACCATTGAAAATTTCGCTCTTGACAGTCAACTTGTTCAGAATTCCATCACCGGTTACGGGAACCTTAAGATAGCCCATAAGGTTCTTGAAGGTAACAAAGTCGCCATCAACCGTACCCTTCATCGGATTTCTCTTGAAAACCTCATCTGTGTTGGTAGTAACCGTGAGAGTCTGCCAGAAATTCATATCAGCCACACCTGCATCAGTTACAGCGATAATGCTACCTGCAGGGTAAACCATATATGCTGTGTTAGAGGGAATCTCAATCTGAGCCTTGCCATTAACGAAAGTTACTGCATAGGTCTTGGTGTCGAGTGTATACTTGCCATTATTGAGCAAGACAGCATTCACCTTGTCACCCTCGTTCCACTTGAGGTTGCCGGTTACATCATCACGCTCAACGCGGGTATCCTCCATTACAACGGTCTTGGTGACGAGCTCACCGCGAACGATGCCGTTCTCCTTAACGATATCGGTGTCGATATCCTTTGTACAGCCAACAAACAACATTGCTACGGCTGCAAATGCAAAAATTGAAAATCTTTTCATAATCGTACTAATGTTTTTGTTGGTTTTTAGAATCCTGAATCGGCAGCCTCCTCCGAGATGCCCTCCAGTGAAGTGTTTGATTCGGCAAAGCCGGCCTCGACTTTTACCTCAATCTCGGTAATCGAAGGCTCGATGTAGCCGAGTTTGTTAAACTTTTGTTTCATCATCATTTTGATTTAGTGTTAGGAAATAAAATTGTTTAGTAAATTTCGTTCTATTGCTAAATACTGCCGAGAATGATGATTTTGGGATTATATATCTATTTACGCTTGTAACTCGCTGAAAATAAATATATTAAAGCCGAAAATCCCCCCCCCCCGATTTTTTCGGGAGAGGGATTCTCTGCATATTTGTGGCAAAAGTAGTGATAATCAACCAAAAAACAAATTTTTTTCGGCGTTTTTTTTCGCTGAAGGAGAGCGTTGTAATAAACAAGAAAACCCTCGCCTTGTGAGCGAGGGTCTCTTGTTTGAGAGGGTGTCGAACTACTTGTTCGAACCCATTCTTCTCTCCTTGATGCGGGCCTTCTTACCAGTGAGATCACGGAGGTAGTAGATACGAGCACGGCGAACAACACCATACTTGTTAACCTCGATCTTCTCAATGTGGGGCGAGTAGAGCGGGAAAATACGCTCAACACCTACACCGTTAGAGATCTTACGGATGGTGAACATCTTGGTCTTACCCGAACCCTTGATCTGGATAACTACGCCGCGGAAGCTCTGCAAACGCTCCTTGTTACCCTCGACAATCTTGTAAGTTACGGTGATAGTGTCACCAGCCTGGAACTGGGGAACGTCAGCGTCGGTCTTTGCCCACATCTGCTCGTTCACCATCTTGATAATTGCATCTTTGTTCATTGTTGCAACAAATTTTATTGGTTATCCGCTCAACATTATCGCTGTATCTCGGCTACCATACGGCACACTTGCTCGTAATCCCGACCTTTTGCAACTTGTTGAATGACAATAGTTTTATGCTTTTGTCCCTCTGCTTATCACACCGGTCTAATCGCCTCAATACCCTATATAAGAGGTTGATACGGGCTGCAAATATACAAACTTTTTCTCTTTCCTCAACATTTTAGCATAAAAAATCCTTATATGCGGTATGTGGATTTCGAAAAAACACCTGCCCGACAGCTGAAATCGGGCAGGTGGTGGAATAATGGTGAATTATAAATTGTTACAATGCCTCGGCTTGTAGTTTCTTGGCAACCTTTTCGAGCATATCGTCAGTCATACTCGACAAATCCCACTCGGGCTTCCATCCCCACTCCTCGCGGGCACAGCTATCGTCCAGGCAGTCGGGCCAGCTACGCGAAATCTGATCCTTCACGGGGTCGATGTCGTAGTCCATAGTGAAGTCGGGTAGTCGCTTGCGAATCTCGGCAGCGATAATCTCGGGCGTGAAACTCATCGAGGCGATGTTGAAGCTGTTGCGGTGAACAAGCTTTGCGGGGTCGGCCTCCATAAGTTGTACGCAGGCCTTCAGAACATCGGGCATATAGATCATATCCATATAGACATCCGAGGGTACGGCGCAGGTGTAGTGACCCTTGCGCAGAGCCTCGTAGTAGATCTCCACAGCGTAGTCAGTGGTACCGCCACCCGGAGGTGCTACGTTTGAGATGATGCCCGGGAAGCGGATCGAGCGGGTGTCGATGCCGTACTTCTGGGCGTAGTAGTTGCCGAGCATCTCGCCCGTAACCTTGCAGATGCCGTAGATGGTTGTCGGCTGCATAATCGTATCCTGTGGGGTATTAACCTTTGGCGATGAGGGGCCGAACGCGCCTATTGACGAGGGTGTGAACAGAGCGCAGTGGTGCTGGCGAGCCACCTCGAGCGAGTTCATCAGCGCACCTATATTTATACCCCACGCCATCTGTGGGTTTTTCTCGCCCACAGCTGAGAGCAGGGCCACGAGGTTAAACATTGTGTCGATGTGGTGACGAGCCACGACCGAAGCCAAGGCGGTAGCGTTGAGAGCATCGAGCACTTCGAAGGGGCCCTCTTCGGCCAGGTTTTTACACTCGCGCACATCAGTAGCAACGACATTATTTGCGCCGTAAATACCACGCAGATAAGATGTTAGTTCGGTTCCGATTTGTCCACCGGCACCGATGATAAGGATTTTTTTCATAGGGTTGCGGTTATTTTCGAGAGTAAAAGTATAAAAAAAATCATAAAAACGACCGAAAAGTTTGGTAAATTCAATTTTGTTCTCTATTTTTGCACCGCTGAAAAGGAAAAATTGCTGTTGTAGCTCAGTGGTAGAGCACTTCCTTGGTAA
>JBGUTM010000160.1:0-13638 GCA_045133075.1 Alistipes sp.
ACATCGGCACCATTGGCAACGGCCGACTTCAGAGTGTCAAATGCTACCGATGCGGGATCGCTGCCCATCTCCTGGCGAATCATCGTAGCACCTGCTCTATCGGCCCAAACGGCCAGCTGGTCGATGGCTGCCGCACGGAAGGTATCCGCCGCACCGATGTATACCTTTTTGCCCGCCTTGGTGAGCTGGGCTGCGAGTTTTCCGATGGTGGTGGTCTTGCCGGCTCCGTTTACACCTACAACCATCAAGACGTAGGGTGTGCCCTCCTTGACCTCCAGGCCAAACGATTCGTCCGAGCCTTCGGCCTCCTCCATTAGGTGCGCAATCTCGTCACGCAGGATTCCCTGCAACTCCGAGGCATTCATATACTTGTCGCGGGCGACACGCTCCTCGATGGCCTCGATAATCTTTACTGTGGTCTCAACGCCCACGTCCGAGGTGATGAGTACCTCCTCAAGGTCATCCAGCACCTCGGCATCAACCGTTGTGCGACCCGCCACGGCACGAGCCAACTTCGAGAAGAAGCCGCTCTTGGTCTTCTCCAGACCGGCATTCAGCTCTTCGCGGCTCTGCTCCGCCTGCTCCTGGGTCTGCGGTTGTTCTTGCGCCTCCCCCTTCTTCTTAAATAGATCGAAAAATCCCATAATCATTTAATTTATACAAACGGATACTTCACAACCTCCGCTTTAATCAATCTATCGCGAATGATTACGGCAATCTGCGTACCCACTGCGGCATACTCGGCCTTGACATATCCCAAGCCGATACCTACCTTCAGCGTGGGCGACATCGTGCCCGAAGTGACGTGGCCGATAACCTCGCCATCGAGGTTGGCAATCTGGTACTCGTGGCGCGGGATGCCGCGGTCAATCATCTTAAAGCCTACCAGCTTGCGCTCTACGCCCTCGGCCTTGAGTTGAGCCATCTTCTCGCGGTCGATAAAATCCTTACCATCCACGAACTTGGTAATCCATCCCAAACCCGCCTCGAGGGGTGAGGTTGTATCGTCAATATCGTTGCCATAGAGGCAGAAACCCTTCTCCAGGCGGAGAGTGTCGCGAGCACCCAGACCGATATTCTTCAATCCATACTCCTCACCTGCAGCCCAGAGAGCCTCCCACAGACGGTCGGCATCCTCGTTAGCGACGTAGATTTCGCAGCCGCCCGAGCCGGTGTAGCCCGTGATCGAGAGGATTGCATCACAACCGGCAACCTTCATCTTGCGGAATGTGTAGTACTCCATATCCTCGACCTGCTCCTCGCACATCTTCTGCACAATCTTCATAGCCAACGGGCCCTGTACTGCCAGCTGGCAAATCTCGTCAGAGGCGTTGTAGAGCTCCTTACCGTGACCTGCCTCCAAGCCGAAAGCCTTACCCTCGTGCTGGATGTGCTCCCAATCCTTGTCGATATTTGCAGCATTGACACAGAGCAGATAGGTCACTTCGTCTATGCGATAGACCAGAATATCATCAACGATACCTCCCTTGCCGTTGGGCATACACGAGTATTGTACCTTGCCATCGTAGAGTTTCGATACATCGTTGGTGGTGATGTGTTGCAGGAAGGGGAGAGCCTTCGGGCCCTTAACCCATATTTCGCCCATATGGCTTACGTCAAAGACGCCGGCCTTCTCGCGTACGGTTGCGTGTTCGTCATTGATGCCCGAGAACTCGATAGGCATATTGTAACCTGCAAACTCGGCCATCTTGGCACCATTCGCAATATGGTACTTGGTAAATGCTGTGGTTTTCATATTTTCTGTTGATTTACAATTTACAAAAAAAAAGTTTTTTAGTCTGTTATTTATTCTGAATCACCTTGATACAAGAAGAGCGGTCGCGAACCTCGCCATAGATGTAGAGCACGCGGCGCTTACCTGTCTTGTTTGGCTCGGCAGTGATAACGATGGTCTTGGTGTGGCGTGTCGCTACGGCCGAGAGCCAATCGAAATGTACGGTCATTACCGCCTCATTGCCATCCAACTCGTCTTCATCCCACACCTCTTCGCCATTGTAGTTGGCAATCGAAAGCTCGTAGATAGACTCTGTGCCGGTCACGGTTTTTGTACCGCCATCAGCTGTGAATTCGACCTGTCTTTCGTAGCCGAAATTATCCTTGTTGCAAGATGTTAGCGATAAGATTGCAAACATCATTACTGCGATAAAAAATAGTCGTTTCATATATTGTAAGTATCATATTTATACTCTACTCTCTGCGTTTCAGCCCCAATCGCGGGCAACGCTTAAACTCCTTGGTGCGGTCGAACAGATAGCGGTAGGTAGTGTGCATCTTGTGTCGCTTGGCACATACATAACGCTCTATCATTCTATTCATTACGGGGTTGAAATCTCCGATCCAGGCAAACTCGAAACTCTTGTATCGGTTGCGCTTCGAGCGTACATACGTTTCGAGAATGTGTGTCATAATGGCCGACTCGACACCCTTGCCGTGGTAGTCGGGCGTGATGCCGAAGATCAGTCCGAATACGCGGTCGCACGAACGGCTCACCTTCAGATTCCACAGTAGCCGCAGCTGCTCTACAATGCCGAATTTGCCATTAAATCGGCCGATGATGCTGTTTAGGTCGGGTACCATAATGAAGAATCCGATGGGCTCCTGCTCGTGATAGGCGAAGTAGATGAGATTGGGGTCGATGATGGGACGAATCTTCTGTAACATAGCCTGCGCCTCCTCCCTCTCCATAGGCTTTACACCCGTGAAGAGCGACCACGCCTTGTTGTAGATCTGGCGGAAATTTTCGGCCTCACCCTCCAAATCATCCATATTTATTCGCTCGATATGGTAGCTCGGGTTTGAGAGCAGGCGGTGCGCCTTCTCGAGAGCAATCTCGCTCAGGTTATCCTCGTATACTCGCCAGATGTATGAGTTCTGATTGAAGTAGTTCTGGAAGCCGTACTTCTCAAACAAATCCTTGTAGTAGGGTGGGTTGTAGGGGTTGCCATATAGCGGTTGGTAGTCGAAACCCTCTACCAGCACTCCCCACCACGAGTCACGCGAGCCGAAATTTATCGGGCCGTCCATCGCCTCCATACCTCTTGCGGCCAGCCACTCGCGGGCTGCATCAAAGAGGGTGTTGGCCAACTCCTGGTCATTGATGGCCTCAAAGAAACCACAACCTCCCGTGGGCTGCTCATAGCTGTAAGCGTGCTCCTTGTCGTAGAAGGCCGCGATGCGACCCACGACTTCGCCCTCGCTGTTGAGGGCTATCCAGCGGATGGCCTCTCCATCGGCGAAGAGCTCATTCTTCGAGGGGTCGAACACCGAAAGGATATCCCCATCGAGTGGGCATACCCAATTTGTGTCGCCTTTGTATAGTCGTTTAGGCAGGTCCAGAAACTCTCGTACATCCTGTGTCGAGATGACCTCCTTCAAAGTATACTTTCCCGAGTTCATATATAGCTATACACCTTAGTTAATATACAAAGATAAGAAATAATTGTGAATTGTGAATTGTGAATTGTGAATTTGTCAAAAAAAAGGCTGTCGCGACCTTGCGGTCGGACAGCCCACTTGAGCTATATCAAGAGTGATTACTACTTGTTAGCCTCCATTGCAGCCTTCAACTCTGCCAGGCCTGCGATGTCACCCAGCGTAGTCTTCTCAACCGATGCGTTGAGCTTCTTAACGCTCGACTTGGTAGCCTCAGCAGCAGCCTTCTTCTCTGCCTTCTCAGCAGCGATCTCTGCACGCTTTGCCTCCTCGAAAATACGAGTGTGCGAAAGGGTGATACGCTTCGAGTTCTTCGAGAACTCCAGAATCTTGAACTCTGCCTTCTCGCCGGCCTTGAGCGAAGTGCCATCCTCCTTAACCAACTGCTTGGTGGGAGCGAAGCCCTCGATATTCTCGCCGAGCGATACGATTGCGCCCTTGTCGGTGAGCTCTACTACAGTACCCTCGTGTACCGAGTCAACAGCAAACTGGCTCTCGAACTCGTTCCAGGGGTTCTCCTCGAGCTGCTTGTGACCGAGGCTCAAACGGCGGTTATCCTTGTCGATCTCGAGAACTACAACCTCGATGTCGGCACCTACCTGAGTGAACTCACCCGGGTGCTTAATCTTCTTGGTCCACGAGAGATCCGAGATGTGGATAAGGCCATCGATGCCCTCCTCGATCTCAACAAATACGCCGAAGTTGGTGAAGTTGCGAACCTTGGCAGCGCACTTGGTACCTACGGGGTACTTGGTCTCGATGTTCTCCCAGGGATCAGCAGTGAGCTGCTTGATACCGAGCGACATCTTGCGCTCCTCGCGGTCGAGAGTAAGAACTACAGCCTCAACCTCGTCACCTACCTTCATGAAGTCCTGAGCCGAACGCAGGTGCTGGCTCCACGACATCTCCGATACGTGAATCAGACCCTCAACACCGGTTGCGATCTCAACGAATGCACCATAGTCAGCCATTACGACAACCTTACCGGTAACCTTGTCGCCAACCTTGAGGTTTGCATCCAAAGCCTCCCAGGGGTGGGGTACGAGCTGCTTGAGACCCAGAGCGATACGCTTCTTAGCCTCATCGAAGTCGAGGATAACAACCTGAAGTTTCTGATCGAGCTCCACGATCTCCTCGGGGTGGTTTACGCGGCCCCACGAGAGGTCGGTGATGTGGATAAGACCATCCACGCCGCCCAGGTCGATGAATACACCATACGAGGTGATATTCTTAACGGTACCCTCGAGGATCTGACCCTTCTCGAGCTTCGACATAATAACCTGCTTCTGTGCCTCGAGCTCAGCCTCGATGAGTGCCTTGTGCGAAACGACAACATTGCGGAACTCCTGGTTGATCTTAACAACCTTGAACTCCATAGTCTTGTCAACGTATACATCGTAGTCACGGATCGGCTTAACATCGATCTGCGAACCAGGAAGGAACGCCTCGATGCCGAATACATCTACGATCATACCGCCCTTGGTGCGGCACTTAACGTAACCCTTGATGATCTCGTCGTTCTCGAGAGCCTCATTAACGCGATCCCACGACTTGAGCTGACGAGCCTTCTTGTGAGAGAGTGCCAGCTGACCGGCCTTGTCCTCAACAGACTCAACATAAACCTCAACCTTGTCGCCTACCTGCAACTCCGAGTTGTAACGGAACTCCGATACGGGAATCATACCCTCGCTCTTGTAGCCGATGTTCACGATAACCTCGCGCTTGTTGATCTCGGTAACGGTACCCTCAACAACCTCGCCTACTGCGATGTTCGACATAGTCTTGTCGTAAGCCTCGGCAATCTGCTCTTTGCTCTGGTCGTAGAGGCTCGACTCGTTTTCAAATGCGTTCCAATCGAAATCCTCGTTTGCAACGACTACTTTCTTTACATCTTCCATTTTGGAAATAATTTTTGCGATACAATCGCTCGTTAAAAGTTAATAATTAAATGATTTACAGTCCTCTCGCACGCAATACACGCGCAAAAGGACTGCAAAGGTATGCAAAAAATGTTGATAATCAAATTTTTCGGTGGAGTTTTTTTGCGCCCCACCTCTACTTATGCTCTATTCGGGGCGGGTGGCCTCTCGAAGCCACTGTAAATCCTCCTCGGCGAGTTCGTAGATCGAGGCTGTGCGGTAGATTCCCGCCCAACCGGTCAGGTGGTCATTGATGCTGCCACGCTTGCTCTCGCCAAAGTGGTATTTGCTCCATCGCGAGGGGAATATAGCCTCATTTTTTGCGCCCACGGGGCGTTCGAGATGGTGCCATATACGATGCTCCTCATCGGCAAAACCCTGGGTGCTGTTACGCCACATCAACTCGGCAATCTCGCGCCACAGGGGCTCATTGTCAATCTTCGAGAGCCAGATGAACTCGCCGATAAGCAGACATCCATACTCATCGAGTGCGGGATGTTCCACTCCTACGATATTGGCACCTGCCGGTCGCCAATTGTAGATTGTCAGGTCGTCATCCTCGTCATAGATCGGATTTTGGATATAGAGCCACGAAGCGAAGTACCACGCCGCCTTGCGGGCATACTCCACATATTTATCCTCTCCGGTGGCCTCGTACATCAGCTTTGCCGAGGTGAAGAAGGGTTGGATGCCCTCCTTGTCGATGCTGGCACAATCCATTGCACCGCCGAAGCAGCGGAAGTAGTTGATGTCGTTGGAGTAGTAGTATTGGAAGGCGTTGTCGATAATTGGCACCAGTGAGTCATCGCCCGACATCAGCCAATAACGAACCAGACCCATAAGGACAAATCCACCGCCGTCACCATTGTAATTCACCACCTTGCCCGTGATTCCATCCCACACAGAGCCCAGCGCACCATCCTCACGCACGCCGGCAACTACCACATCGACAATGCGTTTGGCAGCATTACGGAACTCGGTGGCATCCTCGCCATTTGCCTCGAGGAGCATCACCATGCGCGACAATTCGCTTATTGACCAACCCATATTTGAGGTATTGCGGTTGAGGTTTCCACGATCTTTATTGCTTTTGAGGATTCCCGAGGGGAAGGTGCGGGTGTTAAGCCAGCTGCGAAAGACCTTTAATCCGAAATCGACATCCTCGCGAGAGTTGTTGCGGTAGCCAAACTCCATCGAGAGACGTGCAGCCTGAAATACCTGACAACCAAAGCCGAGTTCGCCACCGTGGCCCTTGACATATTCTCCCTTTTTGAGGTGTTTCGACTGCTCTAAATCGTCCTTATACCAACGATTCAGTTCGGGGTGGTTGTGGTAGTCCTCAATGGTATAACCATCATTTGATCGGCCGCCGCTTTTGGCATAATACCCCGCGCGGAAGGTCTGGTCATCCAGACGTATATCGTACCAATAACCCTTATCATCCTCTCGGCGGCCCCAATCCTGGAAGGCTTTGTCGAGTCGCATAACCTCATCGAGAGTTCGCTGCGAGGGGACGTTGTGGTCTATCTCGCGCCACGCTACGGGAAAGACCTCGGCAAAGCCGAAGTGCTCTATTTGCGGCTTGCCCATAAAGGCGATGGCTCTACCCTTAAACGTCTCTCCCGGGGCGAGTGTTACAAAGGTATCGTAACGCTCCGAGAACTTCAACTTGTCGGAGTATGTCAGCGGGGCCTCCGTTACGGGCCAATAGATGATGTGGCGGAACGAGCCGTCATCGAGCAACTCCATCGAGCAGGCACTTTGGTACGATTCGGGGGTCACATCCGACACAAAGAGCGCAAAGACCCTCTCCTTATTCTCGGAGATGGTGCACGAGGGTATGGAGCCTCGGTCGTAGGCGAAAATCCACGGTTCTCCATTATGCTCCCAGCCCTGTGGTACACTCACGTTATCGCCGAAGTGGTTGCCATTGTAGTTTATTCCCGGGAAGAGGTAGGAGTCGGCCTTAAAGTGGGGCTCGGCGGCAAGGCGTACTTTGAATGTATAGGTTGAATCGCTATTATTTCTGACGCAGACATCGACACTCCACTCGTTGCCTTTGCGTGTGGTGGATAGCTCTGCATCAAGGCCTTGGGCTGCGGGTATCGTCTCAACGGTGAATAAAACTTTGTCGGTACAGGAGATACACATTGCAGCCAGAAACAGGCATTGTAGGTAGTTAAAAATTCGCTTCATTTTATTGCGATTTGGGGTTGTTTTGAGGGTCGTATCAATTACTTCTTGGCATCAAGTTGTGAGAGTGCAAAGGCGTAGGCTCCGACCGAGATGGCCTTGCTGGCTCCCATCTTTGAGATGGCTACACCTATACGTTTCATCGGGTCGAAGGTTATGGTGCGCTCACTTCCGGGGATGCGAATTTCGCGTTGTGCTCCGCGAGCAAATTGCTCGAACTCCTCCTGGTTGTCGAGGTCAAAAACCTTCATCTGGACACGTCCGATTTCATCGCCCGAGAGGGTGTGAATTTTGCCGCGCATCTCCTCAAGAAGTGCCGGCATAATATACTTGCGTGCGGCGGTGATGCCGCCACCGATAACTATCAGTGAGTCAGTGAGAGTTACGGCCGTAGCCATTGCGTTTCCGGCCACCTCGCCCATCTCGGCAAAGGCTGCTTTTGCGGCTTCGGCATCGCCCTCTCTTCGGCCCTCGGCAATGTCGAAGATATCCTTGGGCTCGAAAGTGTGATTCCTATTGCCAGACCTCTCGCCGTAGACGCGCTTTACGGCACGTACTGCAACGCCATCTTCGACTATGTTGCCGGCTATCTTCTTATGTTCCAGGCAGAAGGTCTCGACACACGAATTGTCGCCGCGGTTGAGGCGGTTATCGACCACCATACCCACGCCGAATCCTGTGCCAAAGGTGTATCCGAGCAGGTTGTGATAGCGTTTGTTGCTGCTGGCGGCCTCGAGGCGGGCATTCACCTCGGGCAGTACGCCGCAGAGTGCCTCACCGTATGCGAACAGGTCACCGTCATTGTTGATGTATACGGGGATTCCGAACTTCTCCTCAAGGAATGGGCCGAGAGCTACACCATCGCGGAATGAGGGAAAGTTGGGCAGATATCCGCCACCGATAATGCCGTTAGGGTAGTCCGCCGGGCCCGGGAAGGCAAAACTTATGGCCACGGGTTTTTGGTCGAGCATCGCAATTACACGTGAAAATCCCTCTACGGCCGTAGCCAGACATAGGTCGAGGTCGTGAGCCTGGGAGGGGAGGGTCACCGGCTCAATGATAAACTCTCCGGCCTGCATCGCTCCGAAGACGAAATTTGTTCCACCAGCATCGAGGGTGATTACTATTCGGTTATCTTTTCTATACATTTTGGTTTGGTTTATAGGTTGCTGTCCACAAAGATACTAGTTTTTTCGTAAAACGGCGAATTGCATCTCAAGAAGAGTCTTCTTTATGCCATAAATGGATTTTTGTTCTTCGAGGTGAACAACCATTCGATAAAAAACTTATATTTGCACTCTCTAAATGAAATTCGCCTGGTTAGGTGGCGAAGACACATTGTGTGACACATAGTAACAAAATCGTATAATACTCAAATAACAATATAAGCGAATGTCTATAATCTCTCGACTTCCCTTTATTGGCGGTAAAGCGACCAAGTCGGCATATCCGCAGGATGAAATAGTAACACGTACCGGCGAGAAGGTGGTTATTACATTTTTTAAGCACGCCTCGCTGGCTTTAGAATATAACGGACGTCATATCTACATAGACCCCGTAAACCAATATGCCAAGTATGGCTCTCTGCCCAAGGCAGATGTGATAGTGGTTACTCACTCCCATTATGACCACTTCGACCTGAAGGCTATCGTTAAGTTGATGAAGAACGATACGGTGATTGTGTGCGATAAGGTCTCGGCCGAGACCTTCGACTTTAACTGCGTGACGATGCTTCCCGGTGTTTCGACCGTGCCTGTTGAGGGTGTGACGATTGATGCCGTGCCCGCCTACAATATCACCGAGGGACATCTTGATTTTCACCCTAAGGCCCGCGAGGATTGTGGATATATCATCACTCTCGGCAGTAGCCGATTCTATATTGCGGGTGATACCGAGAATAACGAGGATGTGAAGGCTGTGACGGATATTGATGTTGCGTTCCTTCCCGTGAACCAGCCATACACGATGACGGTCGAACAGGCTGTCGATGCCGTCAAGGCTATTCGACCTGTGATATTCTATCCCTACCACTATGGCGAGGTGGACGAAAAGACCGATATCGACCGCCTGGTGCGTGAGCTGGAGGGCATTGCCGAGGTGCGTGTGCGCCCGATGGAGTAGTATATTTGTAGCTTACCCATCCTATTGCACCGGCTGTTAGGTTATAACCTCTTGCCGGATCGTGTTTACGGATGGAGACCTGTATGCAAGCACCCCACCGCCTCAGACAGGGGCTTTGGTCAATACAAGTAGCTCCTGAGTGGTGTGCCTATCAGCTATGTAGCGTAGTATATAATTATTTTATACCGTATAAGAGGATGAAACGACTGCTTACCCTTTTTGCCCTGCTGACATCGCTTTGTGTGTCGGCACAGAGATTCGAGGCTCCTATGATGATTGCTCATCGTGGTGGCTGGACGGAGCGTAATGTTACGGCCCCCGATGGCACCACCGTCAAGGAGTTTGTCGTGCCCGAAAACAGCGTTGCTGCAGTGGCTATGGCTCGCCGATTCGGCTATGACGGCATCGAGTGCGATGTGAAGTATACGGCCGATAGCGTGATGGTATTGATGCACGATAAAACGATGAACCGTACCGTACGCCGAGCAGCAGACTACTCTCCGCTGACAAAGCCTCTGAGTGTGGGCGAGCTGACCTTCGAGGTCCTGCGCCGTGACTATGTGTTGGCCTCGGATGATCCTGCGATGCGCACTCCGATTCCGACACTTGAGGAGTTGCTTGCTGAGTGCAAAAAGGAGGGAATGATTGCTGTGTTGCATAGCACTCTGCCTGAGTCTTTCAGGATGGCACAGAGAATGTTGGGCGATGATGGCTGGGTGGCTTTCAATGGATATGATGATATTCTCGCCGAGGCTCGCAGTATCTCGAACTGCCTGATACTACTCGACCCCGGTAAACATAAAAATCAGAATGTCGGCAAGACCATCGAACGCCTTGAACACCTCGGCGGACGTTGTGGCGTGTCGAGTATGAAACGTACTCTGCTGACCGATGACTATTGCCGTGCTCTGCGTGAGAGAGGTTACGAGATACAATCTTCGATATTCAAGACTCCACACGAGGTGCAGGCCCTGCGCAATGGCGTGACAATCCTGCTGACCGATTTTGCGAAACTGCCCGAGAAGGATGTGCGCTCGGTGATGAGGCTACGCAAACGTAACTGCCGTGCATCCCACCCCGTAAATAAGCTATGGAGTCGCGAGGTGGAGTGCGGAGCATTGACCGTGGAGATAGAGTTTAGGGGTACGGTCGATATACTGCTCAACGGCGAGCGCCGATATACCCTTACCCGCACAAAATATGGTACGGATAGGTTGGGTATGCGATTTATCGAGACCACACCCTCACTCCAAGTCGTACCTCACGATGACAGCCTTGTTCGCATACTCAAAGCGGACGTGTATCAGTATTAGAGCTTCTCGCTCGATGGGCTAATTTTCTCTTCGCTCCTTTTTGGGGTGGGGAGAGGAGTTGTGCGGTTTGATAGAGAGGCTTGGGAACGGAGTTGGTTTAGGGAGTTTAGGGAGTGTATGACGCTCTGTTAGAGATTCATATATTTCTTAATTTCCCTAACTTCTCTAATTTCCCTAACTTTTCTAATACCCCCCCCCTAAATCCATTAAAATTCTCAAACGCCTTAATCTTGTTAAGCTCGCGTCTAACCACACGAAAAAAGAGCTGCCTGCTGTTAATTCAGTATTGTTGGCAGTTTATCCGCATCGCTCTGATCCTGAATGAGCTTCAGCGATAGGTTATTGCGGCGTTTGAATGCCTTGTTGCCCGAGAAGTGGCGCAGGTTGTAGGTGAAGCGCACCAGGAAGTGGCGACCCAGCATCGAATTGTAGCGTACCTGCGAGTATCCGGTGCTCAAGTTGCGGCTGAACGAGGTGTTCTGGTTGAGCAGGTCGTTCACGCCCACCTGAATCTCTCCAAGTTTTTTGAAGACCTTCTTTCCCACCCAGAGGTTGATTAGCGTAAAGTGGTCTTTGTATCCGTTAGTGATACCGAAATACTGTGTGAAGAGGCAGTTGCCCGTCAGCGTAAATCCGAGAGGCAGCACAGCCTTGACCTGGCCCGAGGCGCGGTGCATAAAGTATTTGTTGTTGAATCCGGCCAGGGTGCCGCTGACATCGTTGTATGAGCCATTCCACGAGACTGTAAAGTCTACATTCTCGGAGATATTACTACCCAACACAGCATTGAACGAGTAGCTCATACTCTCAATGGTATTCATCTTAGCCCCCTTAAGCCACTCTGACGAGTTGTACTCGATAACCTCTCGCACATCAACATCCTCGGCCTGCAACTTGAGCAGGGTAGGCGTGGTGGCATAATCCACACCGGCGGTCATATTGATATTGGACTTGATGAATGGCAGTGGCAGACCGAGACTCAATCGGCCCGTCAGACGCCAGAAACCATTCATATTTATCGGTTGTGAGAATTGTATCGGGTTGTATGTCTTATAGTTCGGGTCGCCCTGCTCACCTACGATAACCGTGGGCGAGTAGATTATGGCACTGCCGATAAAGTCCTGGGTATTCTTGGCCTGGAACATCGCCATAAATGTACGACCCTTCTCCATATTGGAGCGGGTGTAGCGGATGAATGCCGAGTGCTCGGTGTAGGGTTTCAGCTGAGAGTTACCTCTCGAGAGATACTGCGAGTTCGAGACATTGTAGTAGTCTTGCAGCTGGTGCATACCGGGAGGCTTGACGTCCGAATTGAAGCTGATGCGCATCGAGTTTTGCTGGTCAAAGCTCCATTGAAGGGTGGCATTGTAGATAAAACTGTGATAGCCAAACGACTCTGCCTTTTGGGTTGAGTGGTTCTTATTCAGCAGCTCGGTATATTGGTAAAAGAGGCTGACCGTAGCCCAATTACGTCTTCTGGCATAGCGGTAGGCTGCACCTGCACGATGGTACATAAATGTACTGTTGGCGATATTCGAGGTGTAGGGGTTACGCTTTTCGGTATCGATATGGTGGGTGTGGTCTGTCGAGTATGAAGCATAATCGCGGGTACGCAGCTGCCACGAAGGACGATATATAATGCTGATCTGCATATATTTCGATATGGGCTCTCGATAGGTCATCGTGGCCCCGACATAATAGGTGGTATTGTTGCTGACCGCACGGGTGTATGTCGTGTCGATGGTTGCCTTCATTACATCGTTCTTGTCGGTGCGGCCGCCACCATTCGAGTAGTAATCTCTATCATCCCAAGCGTAGTAGAAGTTGGTCGAAAGGTCGATCACGAACAAGCGTACCGGCTTCTTGAAGGTCATTCGATACTGTGTATAGAGATTGGCATTCACGGCCCTCCACCAGCCATCGTTACCGCTCGGCTGGAATCTCCATCCCGACTCGCCCCAACGCAGACCGTTGGCCACATTGACCGAGTAGTTGTCGCGATATTGGAGGTATGGGATAAAGACGAGCCTGTGACGATTGTTTATTCGCCACTCCATACGTGAACGGAAGCGTGATGTATAGTTGTCGGGATTCGAGAACGAGAGCATATAGAGCGTATCCACCTTGAGCGGGGCAGTATACCAACGCTCATAGTGGTAACGATTCTTTGCGTTTGTGTGGTTGAAGAAGAGCGTGGCATCAATCATGAAGTTTTTGCGTGAGCCTAACTTATCCGTAATGTTGAATCCCAGAATTTGAGACTCTCCCACACCGCTCTGGCTGTTTACCGAGTAGTTTTGTGAGGCGTTGCTGGAGTTGCTACTGCTCGAAATCTTCATATCATCGGCCGAGAAGTTCTGCTTGTTGAGGTTATTTACCAGAGCCGAGATAGACATTCGCTTATCGTCTTCGAAGATGTTTACCGCACCGCCACCCGTGTATTTATGCTTGGCAGTGATTATGGGGTCGGCCGAGGGCTCGTAGCCATAGCCGGCGTGCAGCTTACCGAATTGACTATGGCGCATCGAGGCGCGTGTGATGATGTTGATGACCTTACCGCCACCACCATCGGCAATACCCGTAGCCTGTCCCGTCCCGCTTAATCGGTCGTAGACCTCAATGCGCTGTACCGCCTGTGC
>JBGUTM010000161.1:0-4846 GCA_045133075.1 Alistipes sp.
CGGGGCTTCCGTGCCACGACCAAGGCTCACAATTGTCCCCTCAAAGAGGCAGACCGCAGGATAGAGATATATGGCGTGTTGAGAGCGCAGGTTGGGCGATGGAGCCACCGGCAAAACGTAGCGCATAGAGCGGCGATACCCCTCAACCGGCACTACGGTCAGAGCCACCTTGCCTGCCCAGCCCTCACCCACAGCCATACGGGCAATCTCGCCCATAGTCATACCGTGAACAACGGGGATGGGCAATGCTCCCACGCCTGACTTATAGCGCATATCGAGCAGCGGGCCATCAACATACATTCCATTGGGGTTGGGACGGTCGAGAATAATGACTTGTCGGCCAAACTCGGCACACGCCTCCATCATCCTCAACATAGTTATATAGTAGGTATAAAACCTCAGCCCCACATCCTGCAAATCGACCAACAATAGATCGAACGAGTGCATAACCTCATCCGAAGGGCGGCGTTTATTGCCATCATAGAGCGACCGAATGGGTATTCCGGTCTTGGGATCCACACCGCTTGTCACCCGCTCACCAGCATCGGCCGTACCGCGAAATCCGTGTTCGGGAGAGAATATAGCCGTCACCGTCACACCCTTGCGGCATAGCATATCGACAAGATGCTCACCCCCACAGACAAGTGATGTATGGTTTGCCAGCAGAGCTACCCTGCGCCCCTCGACCATCGGCAGGTACTCTTCGACACGCTCGGCACCTACACGTAATGTCGCTGCCTGCACCCCGAAAGCGCAGAGCAACGACATCAGTGATAGCAGTATTCGTTTCATTATACAATGCAGGATCAACCCTACTCCTCGACAACCTTCATCATCGGTGCCACCTTCGGCTCGTAATCCTCAGGCAACTGGATAAGGTCGGCCTCCTCGGCACCGAACGAGCGATAGTACTCATTGAACTGTGCTACGATATCATAGCGGTGGGTCATACCTGCCAGGTAGTAGAGCTGCGAGAGTTCATCAAACTTCTCATCGAGGATGCCCGACACCAGGTCGGCTCCCGGACCCTCAAAGCGCAGATAATGCTCGATATACTCGATGAGCACCTCGGCATAGTCTGTCAGCAGAGCATCACCCTTCTCACCCTCGGCGATGGCGTAGTAAGCCTCGATGAAGGGGAAGGTATTGGCCTCGGTATAGCGAATCTGCGAGGTGGGCAGCACCTCCAAACCACGGTCGAGTAGCTCGATAGCCTTCTCATTCTCACCGCGGCGGATATACTCCTTGGCCACGCGGGCAAACGCCTCACGAGCACGCGACACGCCCAGGTTGTACTGCGTGAAGTAGTCTACATAGACCTTCTCATCGGCAAGATTGCCATAGCGGAAGGTATTCATCATCAGCGGATAGACATAATCCGGGTCTATACGACCAATCTCCCACGAGCTCTTATAGGGGGTCAAAATCGGCACAAAACGATAGGAGTAACCATCGAATTGCAGATAGTCGAGCAGGCCCAAATCCTGCAACACATAGACCTGCGTGAAGGCTATCGGTCGCTTCCAATCAAACGAGGCCAGCAGGTCGAGAATCATCATCTGGCTCCTATCGAGCGATGAGGATGTGATATTCAGGTAGACCGTATCGACCATCAAATCCCTATCCTCGGGCTTGACGATGCCCGCAGCTATGGCGTTATCCTTATTCACGGGCAGAGCTATACGGCGTGCCGGCAGGTAGTCGGTCATCGAGCCATCCACCAGCGGAGCCTTCGAGCGCGGATCCTCGCTACGGAGGAAGTCCATAACCTCACCTATCTCGACTACACGATTCAGTCGCTCCTCAACGGGCAGCCACTCGTTAGTATTGTAGTATTTGCTACGCGGCAACGAGAAGGGAACACCCTCAGCATCGTTAGCCTTGCACTTCATCTCATCAATATACCAATCGCCACCCAGGTAGCTCGAGTTCATTATACGTACATCGGGACGCACACCATCCACCTCCTGATTAAACCAGAGGGGGAAGGTATCGTTATCTCCGTAGTTGATGATAATCGTATTGGGGAGTGTCGATTGCAGGTAGTTCCAACCCACATCGCGAGCCATCGTGCGACCCGAGCGGTCGTGGTCATCCCAGTTCTGCGCACAGAGTATTGTCGGCACCGAGAGGCAAACAACCGTTGCCGCCGCAGCTACCGCCACATTATTACGCTTGGTCAATGCCGAGAGCATATCCTTGATGGCCAACACACCCAGGCCCATCCACATCGAGAAGGCGTAAAACGAGCCGGCATAAACGTAGTCGCGCTCGCGCACCTCGGCGGGCGAAGAGTTAAAGTAGACAACCAGTGCCACACCCATCATTATAAACAACCACATAACCACCACAAAGTTGCGCTGATCGCGGTTGAGCTGATAAATCAGACCTATCAAGCCCAGGATAAAGGGGAGGAAGAAGTAGGTATTTCGTGCCCGATTGCCCTCAATCTCGCGCGGCAGGTGATCCTGCGGACCGAGGTAGAGTTCGTCCACAGCCTTGACGCCCGACATCCAGTTGCCGTTGGTAATGGTCACATCCGAAGCCTGAATATCATCCTGACGCCCCACAAAGTTCCAGAGGAAGTAGCGCAGGTACATATAGCTCAACTGATAGGAGAAGAAGTAGTTGAGATTTTCGAGGAACGTAGGCTCGACAATCGTGCGCACCGACTCTCCATTGCTGTATCGCACCTTCTTGCCATAGTCCAACACCTCTCCACGCACGGGACGTCCCTTCTCATCACGAAGGGGCTCTCCATTCTCATCACGCAGCACCTCAACCTTTGTACGGTATGCAGCCCAGGGCTTATAGTCACGCTCCTTCTTGTTGTAGTCCCACATTCGGGGGAAGAGGTGCATAAACTGCGATGGATAGGTGTAACCCGAGATGGTCGAAGCCTTCTCGTAACGGCCCGTATCCTTGTTGAGATAGTAGAAGTGCTTGAGTTCATAATCCTCGATGGGAGCCGAGTAGTAGGCTCCATACAACAAGGGGCGATTACCATATTGGTCGCGGTTGAGCACCGAGAGCAGAGCGTGCGGGTTGTCGGGATCGTTACTATTCATCGGGGGATTTGCCGCTGCACGAATAGATACCGAAGCATACGATGAGAAGCCGAGCAGAATCATTGTCAGCGACAATACCGCAAGGTTTGCCAAACGCCATCCCTTTCTATGGGTAAACCATACACCCCAACCACACAAAGCCATCAGAGCGAAGGCGAAGACAACCATTCCCGAATTGACCGGCAGACCGAATGTATTGACAAACAGCACATCAACCATCGCACCTACATACACTGTGTAGGGGATGATAATACCGTTGATAACCAGCAATAATGCGCCCGATGCGAGCGTAGCCCACACACAACCCTTCAGCGTAACCTTCTTGCTCTTGCGGAAGTAGTAGATAAATACCAACGCCGGGATGGTCAGCAGGTTAAGGATGTGAACGCCAATCGAGAGGCCCATAAGGTATGCAATCAACACAATCCAACGTGCCGAATGGGGCTCATCGGCCTGCTCCTCCCAACGCAACATCAGCCACACAACCAAGGCCGTAAACATCGAGGAGAGCGCATATACCTCACCCTCGTATGCCGAGAACCAGAAGGTGTCGGTGAAAGCATAACCCAAAGCTCCGACAACGCCTGCACCCAGAACGGCGATGGCGTTGGGCTTCGAGAGCTCCTTGCCCTCCCTCTGATAGAGGCGGCGGGCGATGTGGGTGATTGTCCAGAAGAGGAACAAGATACAGAATGCGCTGGCGATGCTGCTCATCGCGTTCACTGCGTGGGGCACGTAGTGGGGCGAAGGGGCAAAGAGCGTAGCCAGACGCGCCAACATCATAAAGAGCGGTGCCCCGGGAGGGTGTCCGATCTCCAGTTTGTAGGATGTTGCAATAAACTCGGCGCAATCCCACAGGCTTGACGAAGGCTCCATCGTGAGGATGTAGACCACCGCAGCGATGGCGAAGACCACCCAGCCTGTGATGCGATTCCAGCGGTTAAAATTTTTCATTTTTTATCTTTTTGTTTTTGATCTCTGCAATATCGGCTCATCGCCAAAATGCAAAGGTAGGAATTTAACGCCAAACTACGAAAGTTTATTATATAAACTTTGCCTACAAGTCGGAATTAGCTATAAAGAGGACAAAAAAAATGCTGCTGCAATCACACGACTGCAGCAGCATTTTATTAAAAATTATAGATTTAGAAGCAGTAAGTTGCCGAGATTGCACCATTCCAGAAGCCTGCGGTGTAGAGACCAACCTGCTTTACGTAGTCCTTACCATAGGTACCACCGATGTTGATTGCGGGCGAGTAGTCAACAGCCAAACGGATAGGCACCTTGTTGAACTTGATACCGAACTTAACCTGACCTACAACACCACCATAGCAGAAGTGAGGAACACCACCGATGTTACCACCGACACCGGCATCCAGGAACCACTGACCTGCCTTCGGAGTCCAGTTCCAAGCGCAGCAGTTCCAGTTGTGAAGAACTGCGAAATCTGCACAAACGCCATTGAATATACCCAAACGGCCCTCAAAATATGCCTTATCAGAATAGAAACACTCTGCAACAGCCTGAACACCATAAGTAACACGAAGACCGGCCGACCATTTCTGCGATGCAACATAGTTTGCAGCCTCCTTAACCTTGCTCTGTGCCGAAACAGTAGTTACGCAAAACAAAGCAACCACGATAAGTAAAATCTTTTTCATACTCTTAAAATTTAATGGTTAAACTTGAATGAAATGTTTTCTTCCGATACAAATGTATAAATTATAGTCGTAAAAACAAACATTTTACGACAAAAAAAAACTAATAGTTTATCAACT
>JBGUTM010000162.1:0-2034 GCA_045133075.1 Alistipes sp.
CAACTGCTGACGGCGGGCCATCCAGAGAGAGAGCTCCTTAATTTCGGCACTCAGGGCGTGGAACTTATCCTTGATATACTCGGTAGCGGTGTAGGTCTTGATGATTTTGACGCCCGAGAGTGACTCGTCCAAGACGCTCACCAACTCACCCATCTTCTTCTGTGTGCGGCTTGCCGGATGGCGCAACTTTTTGACGATGCTGCCGATAATCACTCCCACTACGGGCAGGAACAACACCGAGAAGAGTGCCAGCTCCCACGATATGTTGAGCATCAGCACCAGATAGCCGATGATGAGGAATGGCTCACGGAAGGCCACCTGCAAGGTGTTGGTGATGCAGAACTGCACTACCGACACATCGGAAGTTATGCGCGAGATGATATCACCCTTGCGCTGGTCGCTAAAGTATCCGACATTCATACCGATAATGTTGTCGAACATCGAATTTCGCATCTGCTGGATGGTGTTGGCACGCATCGACTCTACGGTGTATCCGCTCAGGTAGCGGAAGAGGTTGCTCAGCAGGTTCATCACAATCAGCACCGCAGCCAGCAGAGCCAGGATGTAGGTCATCTTGAACTCCTCGCCGAAGAGCATGGTGTATCCATACGCCAGCAGCTCATTGAGCGAAGCCTCGTTGAAGCCAATCTGTGGCATCTCATATACGGGACGGAAGACGAAACCCTCGGAGAACATAGCGTTCAGGATGGGGATGATCATCGCGTAGTTGAAAGTGTTGAACAACGCGTGCAGGGCGGCATAGAAGAAGTATGGCACTGCATATCGTCCGAAAGGCTTGGCAAAGCCGAGCAGTCGCAGGTATATCTTAATCATTGTTTCTCTTTTCGGTTTTATTGGGTCTGCCGTGCGGCGAGTGGGCCGCGGTGGCGGTTGTTTAGTCCTTTTTTGAGAGCTCACCCTCCTCAACAAATTCGCGCACTGAGGCGATGTAGTGGGCGATGGTCTCGTCCATCGTCACGAACGATTTGCCACCAGCAGCGTTTTTGTGACCTCCACCGTTGAAGTAGCGGCGAGCAAACTCATTGACATCAACATTTCCTCTCGAACGCAACGATACACGGATGAAGTCGTGATGTTCGATAAATATGGCCGACATCTTCATCTTCTTGATGGTCAGCGGGTAGTTTACGAACCCCTCGCTGTCGCCCTGCTGGAACCAGAAGCGGCGCATCTCCTCCTCGGTGAGTGACATATATGACACCGTTCCCTTGTGCAGAGTCTTCATCTTGCGGTTGATGACATAACCGAACAGACGAGCACGACCCTCGGTAAAGGAGTTGTAAACATTGTTATAGATCTGTGGGATGTTGATACCGGTCTCTGAGAGGTCTGCCACTGCGCGGAAGAGCTCGGGGGTGAGGAACGAGAACGAGAAGTTTCCCGTGTCGGTCATCATTCCTACATATAATTGCTCTGCCATCGTGGGTGTTATGGCCTCCTTGCCGAAGAGCTCTACGATGATGCAGTACGCCAAAAAGGCCGTACTCGAGGACTCGGGGTGCGAGAACATCACATCGAATGAGGGGTCGGGCGAGAGGTGGTGGTCTATCAATATCCGTTTTGCGGTGGTATTCAGAGAGATTACCTCGCTCAGCTCGTCCAGACGTGAAAGCAGGCTCATATCGGCGCATATGATCACCTCAGCCTCGCGCACCGCCTTGACAGCCTTGTCGTGGTCTGTCTTGAATATGAGCAGATTGTGAATTCCGCTGATCCAATCCAGATAGTAGGGGTATTTGTTCGGAACGATGCAGGTTACATCGTGACCGCGGGCCGTCAGCACCTCGCGCAGGGCGAGGGACGAGCCTATGGCATCGCCATCGGGATTGGTGTGCGATACCACAACAATGCGTAGCGGAGTGCTACAGAGCAACTCTCTGGCCGCCTTCAAACTCTCTTGTGATAGATTCATACGTTGCAAATATAGTAAGAAAAAGAGGAATGGCAAAATACCACTCCTCTTTTTACCTATTTAGAACAGACGGGATTACTCCTCCTCAGCCAACATCCAAG
>JBGUTM010000163.1:0-11374 GCA_045133075.1 Alistipes sp.
TCCTCATCGTGCTCCACAAAATTCTCATCCAGATAGCGCATACGAACCCTCAACGGACGGCGCACATCCTCGTGCAAACCGGGCAGCGAAAGACATCCCTCATTGAAGAGGCCCGTCTCCTCGCTACGCTCATAAATCTCGGCATTGATAAACACCTTGCGGAAGTCGGCCAACTCGGGCACCTCATCGGCCCACGGAGTGCAATCCACAATAAAAAGGCGTATATTCTTGCCAATCTGCGGAGCTGCCAGGCCCACACCCGAAGCCTCATCCAAGGTGAGGTACATATCGTCAATCAACTTGCCCAGCTCGGGATAGTCCGAGTCGATATTGACAGACTTCTTACGCAACACGGGCGAACCGTATATTACAATAGGATAGATCATACTTTTCTCTTATAAATAATTACTCTTTGGGAAGAGGAGAGATGTAGGAGTGTTTGGTCTTGAGCACCTTATTCACCGCCTCCAAAACCATAGGCTCCATAACGGTAATGTAGCACTCAAGGTTGGGATGCACACCATCCTTCGCCCACTTCAGAGGCATACCGCCATCCTCCTCGGTCAGTGCCGAGTGGTAATCGACATAGTGAATCTTGTTCGCCTCGGCATACTCGCGAATCATCACATTCAATCGCTTGATATCCTCCGCCGGGGTCAGCTCCTTTCTCCAACGGAACTGGCGCGAGGGGGTCACCGAGCAGAGAATAACCTTGACCTTGTGCGACTTTGCCAACTCACACATAGACTTGATATTTCCCAGAATATTCTCGTGCGAGATGACACCGTTATTCATCGCGATATCGTTGATGCCGGCCATAATAACCACGCAACGGGGCTTCAGATCGAGCACATCACGGCGGAAGCGCACCAACATCTCCGAGGTGGTCTGTCCGCTGATACCGCGACCCACAAAGTTATTCTTATCGAAGAATGCAGGATCCTTACGAGCCCAGCCATTGGTGATCGAGTTGCCCATAAATACGGCGTCAATCTTACCCACACGGTCTGCGATCTCGGCATTAGCCTTCTCGTAGTAACCAAACTTCGCCCAATCCTTCGGAGCCTGCTTCTTGTCGGCAGCCTGAGCCATTGCCGCACCTGTCATCAGCACCAGTGCAGTCAAAATCAGAAATAATCGTTTCATAATGTATTAACTACAAATCGTTGAAAACTATTGTCTGCTATCCATATAAGATTGCAAAATTATCGTTGCCGAGATCTTGTCGACCAGAGCCTTGTCGCGGCGAGCCATCTTACCGATACCGCTATCGAGCATCGCCCGATGAGCTAATACCGAAGTAAAACGCTCATCGTAGAATGTCACCTCTACCGCAGGAAAGGCCCTGCGCAGTCGCGCAGCCAAAGGCTCGACAAATCGCCACGTCTCGCTCGGCGTCCCGTTCATTTGGGTAGGCTTGCCCAGCACAATGGTCGTCACATCATTGGCAAGAACATACTCCGCCAGCCACCTCTCCAGTTCGCGGGTATCAAGCGTAGTGAGCCCTCCTGCAATGATTTGCAGAGGGTCACTGACAGCTATACCTGTGCGGCGAGTGCCGTAATCTATGGCAAGTATTCTACCCAACGAGATGACCTATAGCCCAGCCGAGTAGATATCCGAGACCAAAACAAACGCCAACAACAAGGATTATCAATCCCCACGAACGCTTGTTGTTTTTAATCTCAACTCTCATCAGCAGACCTATTTTTTTAGAGGTTCAACTTACGGAACAGCTTGCGGAACGAGCACTCCTCATCAACCATAGCGTAGAGTTTGTCGATGGCGATGCGCTCCTGCGCCATAGTGTCGCGGTGGCGAACGGTCACAGTACCATCCTCAAGGGTCTGGTGATCAACGGTAACGCAGAAGGGAGTACCTACAGCATCCTGACGGCGATAACGCTTACCGATCGAGTCTTTCTCGTCATAAGTTACCACAAAGTCGTACTTCAGAGCGGCAATAATCTCGCGAGCCTTCTCGGGAAGACCATCCTTCTTAACCAGCGGCATAACGGCAACCTTCGTAGGAGCCAAAGCTGCGGGGATACGCAGAACTACACGCTCATCGCCGCTCTCGAGTTTCTCCTCGCAGTATGCAGCCGACATAACCTGCAAGAACATACGATCCACACCGATCGAGGTCTCCACAACGTAGGGCACAAAGCTATCGCCCGACTCGGGATCGAAGTACTGCATCTTCTTGCCCGAGAACTTCTGGTGGTTGCCCAGGTCGAAGTCGGTGCGCGAGTGGATACCCTCCACCTCCTTGAAGCCGAAGGGGAAGTTATACTCTACATCGGTAGCTGCATTGGCGTAATGGGCCAACTTATCGTGGTCGTGGAAGCGGTAGTTCTCGTCACCGAAGCCGAGTGCACGGTGCCAAGCCATACGTGTATTCTTCCACTCGTTCCACCACTGCATCTCGGTTCCGGGCTTCACGAAGAACTGCATCTCCATCTGCTCGAACTCTCGCATACGGAAGATAAACTGACGTGCCACGATCTCGTTTCGGAACGCCTTACCAATCTGAGCGATACCGAAGGGGAGTTTCATACGGCCGGTTTTCTGCACGTTGAGGAAGTTCACAAAGATACCCTGTGCGGTCTCGGGGCGGAGGTAGATGGTATTTGCACCCTCGGCAGTCGAGCCCATCTGGGTCGAGAACATAAGGTTAAACTGACGCACCTCGGTCCAGT
Source organism: Alistipes sp. (assembly GCA_045133075.1). GTDB lineage: Bacteria > Bacteroidota > Bacteroidia > Bacteroidales > Rikenellaceae > Alistipes. The sequence continues at coordinate 2,699 of JBGUTM010000163.1, forward strand.
TGCGAGTACCCGAAATCGGGCATACAATCTCGCAGTCGAGGATAATCTGTCGCAACTCGTTAAGATCCGAAGCGTTCAGCGCCTCGGCAAAGCGGTGGTGTACCTCATCGCGTTTGGCAGCAATCTCTGCCACGCGGGGTGAGGTTGCGCGGTACTGCTCCTCGTTGAACGACTCACCGAAACGCTTGCGAGCCTTATCGACCTCCTTCTGAATCTTCTCGTCCTGCTTAGCAAGCCAATCCTCGATAAGCACATCTGCACGATAACGCTTCTTCGAATCCTTGTTGTCGATCAGAGGGTCATTGAATGCGCCCACGTGACCCGAAGCCTCCCAGGTCTTGGGGTGCATAAAGATTGCAGCATCAATACCTACGATATTCTCGTGGAGTTTGACCATCGAGTCCCACCAGTAGCGTTTGATATTATTCTTGAGTTCAACACCATTCTGGCCATAATCGTATACTGCGCCCAGACCGTCATAAATCTCGCTCGAGGGAAATACGAAACCATACTCCTTGCAGTGAGCGACCAATTTCTTAAAAAGTTCTTCCTGTGTCATAACCTATATTGTTTTATTTATAATTTTCCAATCGGCAAAGATATAAATTTTAATCCGAATAATGAACTATTGCACGCCAAATAAGATTATTGTTTAATCTTATACATCGCAAACGACTTGGCAGGGATGGTAATATCGAGGGATGAGCCCTCAACCGTTATCAACCTGCTCTGAGGTATATACCTTGTCGGCTCTTCAAACGAATTCTCTCCATCGAGATTATCGGCCGAGTAGGTGGTGAGTGATCCGGCGTGACTACCTTTAGACAATCCGTTAAGTTTCAGCACGATATTTTGATCCTGCTCGCCCATATCGAGAAACAACACTCGGCATCCTTCTGATATCCGATACCATATAGTAATCAGTGAACTCAAACGAACGATTCTTCACCAGCTCGGCATAGAGACCTCCATCGGCGGCGAAGTTTACATCCTCGAAAAAGATTCCGTACATCGTAGAGGCGATCTCGGCTCCGAGCTTTCGGGTATTCACCTCAAATTGATGCGATGCGGTCTGCGCCATTACACCCACTGCAAAGCAGAGTACCACAAGGGTTGAAAATAGTCGTTTCATAAAATGAGTGGTATTTTGTACTTTCATTTACGAATCAAAGGTACAAAAATATTCCGATTATCCCATTTTCGGTATCACAATTGTAATGGAGTGTCATAATCAATACTCTTTGACCATGAAAATCGAAACCGGCAAAGGCCAAATTACACTTATAGTTCTCGTGGCGATATGGTCCGTATCGGCAGTGGTGTCGTTACCCGGGCTCGCCATCTCACCCATATTGGGCGACCTGAGCAAGATATTTCCCAAGGCAAGCGATCTGGAGATTCAGATGCTAACATCGCTGCCATCGCTATTGATCATTCCCTTTGTTCTTCTGGCCGGCCACCTATCGGTCGGCAAGGATAAGATAAAAATCCTCTCCGTGGGACTTGCGATATTCTTCTTGAGCGGCGCGGCCTGCCTCTTTGCCAAGAGTATGGTGGGGCTTATCGTTATAAGTTGCGTGCTGGGTATTGGCGCAGGTATGGTCGTGCCGCTCTCTACGGGGTTGGTCGTAGACTACTTTACGGGCGACTACCGCGTAAAGCAACTCGGCGTATCATCCGCTATTAACAACCTCACGCTGGTCGTTGCCACCGCCGTCACGGGATACCTCGCCACTCGCGATTGGCATCTACCCTTCCTGGTATACCTACTGCCGGGCATAACACTGCTGCTCATCCCATTTCTGCGCCGCCAGAAGTCGGCACCCGAGCCCAAGGAGAGCGACCAGCTACGCAACACCCGAATCGACCTGCGCCGATTGGTGGAGCTGATGGTGCTCTACTTCCTGATAACTTTGGCTGTATTGGTTGTGAGCTACTATGCCGGCTTTCTGGTCGAGGAGTATCGAATGCACAGCACGTTCTCGGGAGTGCTCATATCGCTCTTCTTCCTGGCCATTGTCGTTCCCGGATTCTTCATCAACCACATTATCGGAGTGTTGAAGGGGTGGTCCAACATTGTATCACTGACGATGATGGCCATCGGTTTGTTACTCTTTGGCCTGGGCAAGGTGCCCGCAGCGATGGTCATCGGCTCGCTGATGGCTGGCTTCGGATATGGAATTATGCAGCCCATAATCTACGACAAGGCCGCCATCATCGCACCGCCACACCTGGCAACACTCGCCCTCTCCTATGTTATGTCGGTAAACTATTTGGCCGTTGTGGCCTGCCCATTTATCGTGGATGGTTTTCGCGACATCTTCCACTCCAAGAGCGAGCTCTTCCCATTCATCTTCAACGGGATACTATTGGTGATAATCTTGATTGTGGCCGTGGCAGGTCGCAGGGATTGGACCCTTGGATTGGATGAGTCGTACTATCGCAAATCGGCCTAAAGGCTACTCGAGCGCAAGTAGAAACCGCATAACATCACACTCATCGGGATAATCCGTAAGCGTAGGTCGCTGGGCTGCGCCGAACTCCACACGCCGCGAGTGTTCTATCGTGTCCGAGACGACACATTGCAACTCTTCTTCGTGTGAGCGAAGCCATGCCTCGACATGGGCGAGCGAGCGATAGCGAACGACATTTATGCGGCTCAACTGTGCCGAGAACTCCTCGCCCTCGACCAGCAGCGAGCATCCGCTCTGCGTGTAGGGTACTCCGCCCATCTCGAGCAGGGCGCGTGTCTGGCGCAGGTTATTCATATACTTGTGACACACCTCGCGCTCAGCAAGAGATATATCGAGATTCTCGGGCGCAAAGATGAGCGACACATTACGGCATCCGAGGCCCGAATACCTATAAATATCCTCACTCAAGGCCTCCATCTGTTCACGACTCTCATTACCCGTCAGCACCGCCACCGAGTGACGATTTCCGCGCAAGAGCGAGGGTACGTTGGCGAAACGACTGCGGAAGTAGCGGTTGGCATTGTCGCTACCCGTGGCGATGACCGCATCGACCTCTTCATCAGCATACTCCGAAATGGGAATTTCGGGCTCGATATCACGCAGCAGCTCAACAACATACTCCATCAACACCCTATCCTTACCCGAGTATTTTACGGCGGCGTGATTACCGCTTGCAACGACACACAGCAGGTCGAAAAATCCTACCAGGGGGATATTTCCGGCCATAATTATCGCCACGCGCCTGGGCTTCGCAGGAGCCGATGTGGGCAAGCCGTATGATAATAGCCACCTCTCCAGCTTTTCGGGTTGGAGCATCTGCTCACGGATTGCCTGCACCGCAAAGTACACATCTTCAGAAGTGAACCACCCATTCTCGGCCTCGGCACGCTCAATCACAGCACACGATGCCGGTTCCCTGCCGAATGTGGCAAGGCGTTCGCCGAGAGCTGTGAATATGTGAATAGGTTGTTTCATCCTGTACAAAGGTACAAATAATTCAAAAATCGAAATTCGAAATTCAAAATTATTTTACTTTGAGGGCATTTTGTAGGGGTTGGGACAATAATTTTGAATCCCGAATTGTGAATTGTGAATTTCTTTTTTTATTTTTGTGTAAAATTAGAAATGAGAAGCTATGTCAATGGTACTTCAATTCCGAATGTTGAGTGACGAAAACGATAACTTCGTGCGTGATTACGAGGTTCTCTACGATATGTCACTCTTTGATTTTCACCGTTTTATCCTCGAGTCGCTCGACTATGACGACTGTATGGCTTCGTTCTTCACGGCCGATGACCGCTGGGAGCGCATACACGAATTTACCGCTATGGATATGGGCGAGGTTTCGGAGGATGCTCCGACCCCGATGGATAGCGTGCTGCTCGGCCAGGTCATTCACCACAACCGCGCACGTCTGATCTACCTCTTCGATATGTTCGCCGAGCGTGCCTACTACCTCGAGCTCACCGGAGCCAAGGAGGCCGAGGCCGGATTCGACTATCCGCGTGTGTCGTTTGAGAATGCTCCCGCCCCCGACCAGTATGACCCCGATGCCGTAAATTCGGACGAGGGCTCCATCTTTGACGAGATGATGGGTGACTTCAACGACTTCGGCGGTGACGATGACTACGATGATGAGTACTAAAACCCTGATAGTGGTAGTTGGAGCAACGGGCTCGGGCAAAACAGACCTCTCGTTGCGCCTCGCCACGCACTTCTCGGCACCCATACTCTCGACCGACTCACGACAGGTATATCAAGGCATCCCGATAGGCACGGCACAGCCCACAGCCGAACAACTGGCCGCTGTGGAGCACCACTTTATAGCCTCGCACTCGCTGACTGACAACTTTAACTGTGGAGAGTACGAGGTGCAGGCTCTCGCGTGTTTGGAGAAGCTGTTTCTCACGCACGATGTTGTGGTTGCAGTGGGTGGCTCGGGACTCTACATTCAGGCTCTGTGCGAGGGTATGGACGAGCTGCCACAGGCAGACGAGAAGTTGCGCCAAAGCCTTATGGAACGACTGCAAAACGAGGGTATCGAGTCATTACTCGCCGACCTAGAACGCCTTGACCCCGAATACTACGCACAGATAGACCGCCAAAACCCTTCGCGCGTACTACGCGCCGTGGAGGTGTGTATGCAGACGGGGCTCCCCTACTCCTCCCTGCGCACGGGTGAGCGACACAAACGCGACTTCCGCATAGTGAAGGTGGGCATTGAGTGGGAACGTGAGGCACTCTACGACCGCATAAACCGCCGGGTGGATATGATGATTGACGAAGGCCTGGAGGCCGAGGCCCGCGCGGTATACCATCTGCGCCACCTCAACTCGTTGCAGACGGTCGGCTACCGCGAGATGTTCGACTACTTCGATGGCTCTATCTCTCGCCAGGAGGCTGTCGAGCTCATCAAGCGCAACTCACGCCGATACGCCAAACGCCAGATGACCTGGTTCCGCCGAGATAGCGAGATTCGATGGTTTGCACCCTCCGAGACAGATGCGATGATAGATTTTTTGGAGAATACGATATAATGTATTACTTTTGCACCGTGTTGCTCGAATGGTGGAATAGGTAGACACGCCGGACTTAAAATCCTGTGGCCAGTAATGGCCGTGCCGGTTCGACCCCGGCTTCGAGTACTCAAAGAGGGAGATTAATCTTCCTCTTTTTTTTATGCTCGAAGCCGGGGACGCTGCTCCTGTAGCGGCGTGGTAGACTTGTCTGCGTTTGGCGAAATGTTCAGTGTCGCTACGCAACTTTGAATATCGATTGAAAATCTTATGCGCAAACAAGTTTGGCATCTGATTTTGCAATCCATATTCCAAACCTGCGGTTTACTGACATTTCTCATCTACTCGGTCTACTCACACCTTCTGCGGACCTTCGATTACACACTACCCAAAAACAACTATGTTTGAATAAAAATGTTCAGTGTTGATGCGCAACTTTGAATATCGATTAAAAATCTTATGCGCAAACAAGTTTGAATATCAATTAAAAAACTCTCACAAAAAAAGACCGGCAAAAGCCGGTCTCTTGTAAATTTATCGTTTGCGTACTATTCGCAAGGTCGATTGTGTCGCCTGGCGAACATAAACATCACTGCCGAGGGCATACTTATCGAATAGTGTCTTGGTATATCCGCGAATGGTCAGCAACTCCATATCTGCAATCTGCATAACATCAAAACCCTCTGCTCGAAGAGCCTTCACCGCCTCCTCGATATGCCATGAGTTATCGATGCAGAGACTCAGGTTTACTGCCGAGTTATGCACCAGGTGACTCTTGATGCGGAACTGCGCCAGCAGTGCAAATATCTCGGCAAAACGCTCCTCAAGAACAAACGAGAAGTCGCGCGGACGGATATTGAGCAGCACCTGATCCTTCTTAAGAATAAGAATCGGGATGTCTACTCTTGCAGAGGAGCCTCGAATCACCGTGCCCGGCTTGCGCTTATCGCCAAAGGGTCGCACATACAAAGGAATGTTCTTATTCTGAAGAGGTTTGATGGTCTTGGGGTGGATAATCTGCGCACCACTATAAGCCAGCTCGATAGCGTCCAAATAGCTCAACTCGGCAATATGCTGCGCATCGGGGAATATCTTGGGGTCGGCATTCAGAACTCCGTCTACATCCTTCCACACGGCCATTGACTCCGCATCGAGAATATATGCCACCACCGCTGCCGAGTAATCCGAGCCCTCACGGCCGAGTGTGGTGGTTGTCCCATCAGGAGTTCCTCCGATAAAGCCCTGACCGATAAACACCCTCTGCTTGGCATTGCCGACAGCCTCACGCAACAACGGCTTCGACTCCTCGAGCTCGACACTTGCATCCTTATGGCGTTGCTGGGTAAGGATACACTTGCGCATATCTATCCACTTATTCTCAACGCCCGAGTGGTTGAGATAGTCCGAGATGATAAGGGTCGAGATAAGCTCGCCGAACGAGACGATGCGGTCGTACCACAACTCTGCATCTTCGGCGCGATATGCCGTAGTTGCCGCACACGCCTCCAGCTCATCGAAGAGGGTATCCACAGCCTCGATAGTGTGATGCTCGTGGTAGAGATCATCAATAATCTCGGCGTGATACTTGCGCAGTGTGGCGATATTCTCGTCAGAGAGGGCACGATCACCCTTTTGGATACCCTCGAAGACACGCTCCAGGGCATTGGTTGTCTTACCCATCGCCGAGACGATGACGAACAACTCCTCCTCATCGCTCACTATCGAGCGCAGGTTGCGAACTCCATCGGCATTCTTGACCGATGCACCTCCGAATTTATATACCTTCATTTAATATCTTGGTGTTAAAAATTACTTTTTGAGCGGCTTATACTCCGTGCCGGTATTGTGGAAGAGGAACGAGTAGGTGTCGGCTGCCTCCTCGATACGCTTCGAGGTGGGCTTGCCTGCGCCGTGACCTGCCTTGGTATCGATGCGGATAAGCACGGGCTTTTCGCCTGCCTGTGCGTGTTGCATCTGCGCTGCGAACTTGAACGAATGTGCCGGCACAACACGATCATCGTGGTCGGCTGTGGTAACAAGTGTTGCGGGATACTTCACTCCCTCCTTGATATTGTGCAGGGGCGAATACTTATATATATATTGGAACTGCTCCTCATTATCGCTCGAGCCATACTCTACGACCCAGCCCCAGCCGATGGTAAACTTGTGGTAGCGCAACATATCCATCACTCCCACTGCCGGCAGGCAGACTGCATAGAGGTCGGGGCGTTGCACCTCGCAGGCACCAACCAACAGACCTCCGTTCGAACCACCGGCAATAGCAAGTTTGCTGCTCGAGGTGTAGCGGTGGTCGATCAGATACTCCGCAGCCGAGATAAAGTCATCAAATACATTCTGCTTATTCTCGAGCATACCTCCGCGGTGCCACTTCTCGCCATACTCCAGACCTCCACGCAGTGTCACAAAGACATAGACACCACCCTGCTCCATAAACATAATCGAGGCGGGGTTAAACGAGGGGGTAAGGTTGATCTGGAAACCACCATAACCATAGAGATAGCAGGGATTCTTACCATTAAGCTTCAATCCCTTCTTGTACGACACAAACATCGGCACACGGGTACCATCCTTGCTCTCGAAGAATATCTGCTCGGTGGTAAAATCCTCGGGGTTGAATGCCACCTCGGGACGGAGATAGAGTTTCGACTCGCCACTCTTGATATCGAACGAGTAGATAATCGTAGGTGAGGTGAAGGTGGTAATCGAGTAGTAGAGCTCGGTATCCTCCTTCTCACCGCCGAAGCCACTAACGGTACCGATACCCGGCAGCGCAACCTCGCGGATAAGGGTTCCGTCCAACTCGTACTGATACACCTTGTTCTGTGCATCCTCGAGGTATATAGCTGTGAGCGAGCCTCCGGCCGAGCCCACACCCTCGAGCAGGCACTCCTTCTCGGCGATTACAACCTCACGCTTCGAGGGGTTCTTCAGGTCGATAGCCACCAGGTGGTAGTTCTCGGCACCCTCGTTGGTCATAACGTAGAGTTTGTCGTTCTCGCACTCGATAATGCCGTAGTCATAATCAAAACCCTTGAGCAGCACACGGAAATTACGCTCACCGGCACGCTTATAGAGGATCTCACTACCCGAAGTACCCTCCGAGCCCGTAATGAATATCCAACGGCTATCATCACTCTGCCAGCCGTGGAAATAGCGCAAGGGGTGCTCCTTGTCGTGGTAGATCAGTTTATCGGCACTCTGCTCGGTACCCAAGCGGTGGTAGTAGACCTTTTGGAACTCATTCTTCGAGGAGTATGCGTTGGATTTGGGTGCATCGTATGCGCTGTAATAGAATCCCTTACCATCGGGTGACCAGGTTGCACCCGAGAACTTCACCCAGCTGATCTTGTCGGCGAGAAGCTGCTTGCTCTGGCTCTCCATAACGTGAATCTCGACCCAATCCGAGCCTGAGGCTGCGGTGGTGTAGGCGCAATACTTGCCATCCTTGCTGAACGACATCGAGCCCAGGGCCACGGTGCCATCCTCCGAGAGGGCATTGGGGTCGATAAAGACCTCGGCAGGCTCCTCGGCCGAACGGCGGCGATAGATTACCGCTTGATTTTGCAGACCGTCATTCTTCGAGAAGTAGTACCAATCACCCTTCTTGGTGGGGGCACTCTCCTTGGGGAAGTTCCACAGGTCGGTCAATCGCTCCTTGATAGCCT
>JBGUTM010000164.1:0-1771 GCA_045133075.1 Alistipes sp.
GGGTCGATAAGCACAAACTTCAACTCCGATGGGTGCTTGCGATAGAGCAGCGAGGTGATAATCGCATTCAAGCCCACCGACTTACCCTGACCTGTAGCTCCTGCTACCAAGAGGTGAGGCATCTTTGCCAAGTCGAAGACAAAATTCTCGTTCTGGATAGTGCGACCAATAACAATCGGCAACTCGCCCTTAAACTGCTGGAAGCGTTTCGAGAGAATAGATGTGCGCATCGGCACAATCTCCTTATCACGATTCGGCACCTCGATACCGATGGTACCGCGACCCGGCATCGGGGCGATAATACGGATACCCAACGCCTTGAGACTCTGCGCAAGGTCATCCTCCAAGCCCTGAATCTTCGAAATCTTCACGCCCTGCTCCTGCACAATCTCATAGAGGGTGACGGTCGGACCAATGGTAGCCTTCATCTCACGAATCGGAATACCGAAATTGGCCAACGTCTCCTCGATACGATTTTGATTCGAGGTAATCTCCTCGTTGGTGACCTTCGAGTTCGAGGGATACTCCTCGAGCAGGTCGAACGGCGGACGTTTATAGTTATGCACATCGCGCGTAGGGTCGTACAATCGCTTATCGACCGACTTCTCGCTCACGGTCTTCTCCTTATGCTCCTCGACAACGATAATCTTCGGACTTCCACTCTCATCGGAGGTCGGCGTCTGACCATTTTCGGCAGTTGCAGGGCCGGCCTCCTCGGATGTTGATTTCTCCACTTTCTCGGGAGCCGAGAGGTCTATCTCGATAAACTCGTCACCCTCCTCATTGCTCTCCTCCTTGCGCTCCTCACGCTTGACAATAACCTCCTGTGCCGGCTTCTCCTCCTCCAGTTGCAGGGTCGCAGGGTCTACCTCCTCGCCCTCACGTGTGATAACGGTCTGCTCCACCTCGGCCTCGACATCATCATCCTCGGCACCATTCTCAGCATCATCCTTACCCTCTTCCTCTTCATCCTCCTGCTTACGCGAAATGAGATTCTTGAGTCGATCGGCAAGGCGCACACCGCGGTCGGCGACAACCTCGCCGGCGTGGTTCACCGTATTGATAAAGTTGCTATTGATAAATACGCCCGTAAGAATCCAGCCCAGCAGCAGTAGCAATGCTGTACCCGTCTTACCTATGGCACTGCCGAGTTTGGCCGCCACAGCCTGACCCAGAGCTCCTCCCCAGCCGCCACCAAAGGTGGATACACTATTCTCGAAGATAAGCTCGACAAGGCCCAACGTCAGCGAGCCGAGAATCAGCACCAACAGACCACTCAAGGTCGAGTGGTTGAAGAAAAGCGGGCGGCGGCGTATGATGCGCACACCGAGCAGTACGGCCATAATGGGTATAATAATGGCAAACAGTCCAAATCCGTTGCCCACCAGCACATTGCCAATCCACGCACCTGCATATCCGCAGATGTTGTCGATACTCTTATCGGCACGAGGGTTCTCGACATCTGCAGCCCCGTTATTGATAATGCTGAAATCGTTCTTCCAACTGAAGTAGTAGGACAACACCGCCAAAGTTGCAAATACGCCTACCACGGCTATAAGCAGACCCATAATCCAACGCACATTCTCGCGCGAAGAGCGACCTGTCTCTACAGACGATGTCGGACGGGTTGTCTTGTCTTTATCTTGTTTTACGCTCATCTCTATCTATTTTTGCGAATATAGTAAAATTATCTCTCTTTTTTCAACTGTTCATCACCGAAGGCCTTGCGCTCCAGTCGCTCGGCGTACTCCTCTCCCGCGAAGGTCAGGAA
>JBGUTM010000165.1:0-2330 GCA_045133075.1 Alistipes sp.
TTTTGCTGTGGAGGAACAAATCACCTGCCCGAAAAAGAAAAATCGTAATAACTTGTCGTTAAATTTCGGTATTATCCCAAAATTTGTTATTTTTGGGTGGAATTTTAGACTTATTTTATAACAAAACCAAATTATGGCTAAAGATTACAAACGGTATTTGATTACATCGGCACTACCCTATGCCAATGGCCCCGTACACATCGGACACCTTGCCGGTGTCTATGTTCCTTCGGATATTTACACTCGATATATGCGTCTGAAGGGACGAGATGTTATCTCGATTTGTGGTAGTGACGAGCACGGTGTGCCCATCACCATCAAGGCACGCAAGGAGGGTGTAACCCCACAGCAGATCGTTGACCGTTATCACAATATCATCAAGAATGCATTCGAGGGTCTCGGCATCTCGTTCGACATCTACTCGCGCACGACCTCGCCGACACATGCAAAGACCGCCTCGGAGTTCTTCCGTAAACTCTACGATGAGGGTAAGTTTATCGAGAAGAGTTCGATGCAATACTATGACGAGGAGGCTAAGACTTTCCTCGCCGACCGTTATATCGTTGGTACCTGTCCCCGCTGCCAGAGCGAGGGAGCTTATGGTGACCAGTGTGAGAAGTGTGGCTCTACACTCTCACCAGATGAGCTTATCAACCCCCACAGTGCCGTGTCGGGTGCCGTGCCCGTAAAGCGCGAGACCAAGCATTGGTATCTACCCCTTGATCAGCACGAAGAGGCTCTGCGTAAGTGGATCCTGGAGGGTCACAAGGAGTGGAAATCGAATGTGTATGGTCAGTGCAAGAGTTGGCTTGATGGAGGCTTGTTACCTCGCGCTGTGAGCCGCGACCTGGATTGGGGTATCCCCGTGCCGGTTGAGGGTGCCGAGGGTAAGGTTCTCTATGTGTGGTTTGATGCTCCGATTGGCTATATCTCTGCTACAAAGGACCTTACACCCGATTGGGAGAAGTATTGGAAGGATGAGGATACCAAGATGGTACACTTTATCGGTAAGGATAATATCGTCTTCCACTGCATCGTCTTCCCCTCGATGTTAATGGCTCATGGTGACTATATCCTGCCCGAGAATGTGCCTGCAAACGAGTTCCTCAACCTCGAGGGCGACAAGATATCGACCTCGCGTAACTGGGCCGTATGGTTGCACGAGTATCTCGAGGATATGCCCGGCAAGGAGGATGTTCTGCGTTATGTTCTCTGCGCAAATGCTCCCGAGACCAAGGATAACGACTTTACCTGGAAAGATTACCAGGCTCGCAACAATAACGAGCTGGTGGCAGTGCTGGGCAACTTCGTGAATCGAGCATTGGTGCTGACCAAGAAGTATTATGATGGGGTAGTGCCTGCTTGTGGCGAGCTTACCGATTACGATCGTGAGACCATCGCTGAGATGTCGCAAATCAAGGCTTCGCTCGAGGCTAATCTCGAAAACTACCGCTTCCGTGAGGCGTTGAAGGATGCTATGAATGTGGCGCGTATTGGTAACAAATATCTTGCCGATACCGAGCCGTGGAAGCTGATAAAGACTGATACAAAGCGAGTTAAGACCATTCTTAACATAGCTCTTCAGATTACTGCTAATCTGGCAATTGTGGTAGAGCCCTTTATGCCCTTTACTGCAGCCAAGATTTTGAAGATGTTGGCCGTAGAGCACCTCGATTGGGAGCGTATCGGCGATATGTCGCTCATTGAGGCGGGTCATAAGATTGGCGAGCCCTCACTCCTCTTCGAGAAGATTGAGGATGATGTTATTCAGAAGCAGCTTGACAAGCTCGAGGCTGCCAAGCAGGCTAATCTGGTGGCCGCGGCTGCCGAGGCCCCTGTTGAGCCGCAGAAGGATAATATCTCGTTCGATGAGTTTAGTAAGGCGGACATACGAGTTTCGACAATTCTTGCGGCGGAGCGTGTTCCGAAGACCAAGAAGCTTCTGCATCTGACAGTTGATACGGGTATTGATACTCGAGAGTTGGTTTCGGGTATTGCGGAGTTCTTCTCGCCCGAAGAGCTTGTTGGACAGCAGGTTTTGGTGCTTGTAAACCTTGAGCCTCGCGAAATAAAGGGAATCTTGTCGCGCGGAATGATTCTGATGGGAGAGGATGCAACGGGCAAGTTGGTTCTGTTGCAGCCGAGTTCGAAGGTCGGTAGTGGCTCGATAGTCGGATAATACATATTCTAAAATTATAACCACCTAAAACACAATAAGATGGAAAATTTAGATTGGGCTTCATTGGGGTTTAACTACACCAAGACAGATTGTAATGTTCGTTGCTACTTCCGCGATGGTAAGTGGAGCGATTTGGAGTTTAGTGATAGTG
>JBGUTM010000166.1:0-2973 GCA_045133075.1 Alistipes sp.
TACAAATATCAAATCGACACTCTCCCGGGCCAGAAAATTCTGTGCCTCGATGGCGTTGCTGAACTCGGCAACGTGGTTGAGAAAGGGGACTCTTGATATGTAAGATTTAATCTGGCCGAGAGCTAACGGCTCATCGTCTATGGTTATGCATCGTATCATTATCTGCAAGGGATTATAAGTTCAACATTGTACTCTTCGGGATTCGAAGTGTCGATTATGAGCGAGTAGTCTGCTCCGTAGAGCATATCCAGACGCTTACCTACATTCTCGAGACCGATGCCACCCTTACCCTTGTTTGAGTCGTTGTGACGCGAGTTGCGGATTGTGCAACGTAGGTTGAGCGGCTCCTTTTTGACATTGATGTGTATGAAGGAGGGCTTGTTGTAACTGATGCCGTGCTTGAAGGCGTTCTCCACGAAGACAATCAACAACAAAGGCGGAATGAAGATGTTCATTGTGCCACTGCGCGGATAGTTGAATCGGATATCAATATCCTTGGTGTATCGTATGCGCATCAGGTTGATGTAGTTCGATACGAACTGCATCTCGTTATGAAGGGATATCTGCTGCGAACTCGAGTCATAGAGGACATATCGCATCATCTTCGAGAGCTCGATGATGTTCTCCTTCGCACTCTCGGTGTCGATATCTATCAGGGCATGGATGTTGTTCAGGGTGTTCATAAAGAAGTGGGGATTTATCTGATACTTCAGATAATCCATCTCGGCCTGAAGACTTTGTCGGCGCACAATCTCATACTTACGCTCATCGTCAATCGACTTGTAGAAGAGTTTTATGGCGATGTTGGCGGCCAGCATCGCGCCTGCCAGCAGGATATTCCAATACCATTGATAGTCGGTCAGCGAGGCGCGTTGTCCGCGAGTATAGTCATACTTGGCAGCGATGCCGACAAAAATTTTACCCTCAATATATTGCTGGTAGAGCTCGACACATCCGAACATTGTGATTACCAACAACGCCGTGAGTAAGAGGTACCAGATATACTTCATCTTGAAGAGTAATCTGGAGAATATCAGGTTGTGAATCAGAAATACGATAAAGAAGGGTGTGATTTTGAGCCACGCAATAATCAGCTTGCTGAGGTCAAAACTCTCGGCCATCATACCCGAGTTGAGCAAAGGCACGATGTAGATGCCGACCCACACGAAGGTATAGAGCAGATTCTCACCCAATATACCCTTTGTGAATAGCTGACGCAGACCTAATGTTTTTACCCAGACTTTCATTCCGTATCTTCTGTTTTTAGACAATCGAGGGAGGCTCGGCGCCTCCCTCGTGTCGATTGATTTGTTGTATTAGAGTTTGAGAGTATTGGCGTTGTAGAGGTATCGCTTGATACTCTTCTTCGGGGTCTTCTCGAACTCGATGGGGTAGATGGTGATGTTGGCCACCTTCTCGTAGTTTGCCTGCATCGCGTTGAGCTGCTTGAGGTTCTCCTCCATAATCTGGGGGAGCTTGGTGCGGTCTACGCCCTCAACATCTGCCGTAGCATAGTCGGGCACAACCAGCGCGTGCAGTTTGCCGTTATTCTCGATGATAAGCGACTCGAGAACAAGGTACATATTATTGAGCTTATCCTCAATCTCCTCGGGGTAGATGTTTTGGCCGTTGCTGGTCAGAATCATCGTCTTGCAGCGACCACGGATGTAGAGAGTGCCATCCTCATCAATGGTTCCCATATCGCCGGTGTGCAACCAGCCATCCTTGTCCAGTACGGCATTGGTATCTCTCTCGTTCTTGTAGTAACCCTGCATCACCTGCTCACCCTTGACGAGAATCTCGCCGGCCTCGTTATGCGGATCGTTTGAGTCGATGCGCACCTGGCAGTAATCCTTCAGATACATACCGCACGACTGAGGCTTGAATTTCAAGGGATCGGTTGTTACGCTGATAAGCGGAGCACACTCGGTCATACCATAACCTACGGTGATGGGGAATCCGATCTTCTGGAGGAAGGCCTCCGACTCTTTGTTCATCGGCGCGCCACCACATACGAAGATGCGTACATTGCCACCAAATGCAGCCATCAACTTGCTCTTGATGACCGAATAGATGGCGGTGTTGAGCAACGGAATTTTTACGGCAATACTCATCGGGCCCTTCTCGAGCATCGGGAGTACCTGCTTACGGTAAACCTTTTCGAGTACGAGAGGTACGGTGCAGATAATCTCGGGACGAACCACCTGCAGAGCCTCGAGCAAAATCTTCGGAGTAGGCATCTTTCCGAGTAGGGTGATGTGTCCACCGGCTGCCAGCGGGCAGAGGAAGTCGATAGCACAACCATAAGCGTGTGCCAACGGCAGGAATGACAAAGTACGGCTTCCGGCGTAGAAGAATGGATCCCCATTTGCGTGCTTTGCCTTGCTATTGACGTGCTCTACGTTGGCTGTAAGATTGTTGATCGTAAGCATTACACCCTTAGAGTGTCCGGTAGTTCCCGAAGTGTAGTTCAACAGCGACACCTGATCATTCGGCACGCGGGCATACTTGATATCCGTCACGCGGAAACCATTGGTATACTTGGTGCGATAGTGCTTCGTGAGGTTCTTCATAAACTTCTCGAGCTTGCTCTCCTTTGCGTAGATTACGTGGTAATCGGTGAGCGAGAACACACCCTCGACATTGGGTATATCTTCGGGCTCCACCGCATCCCAGTAGGTATCTCCGAGGAAGAGAAGTCGCGACTCCGAGTGGTTGATGATATGGATATAGTCGGTCGGAGTAAAGTCCTGAAGAATGGGGACGATGCAAGCTCCGTAGGTCAGTGTAGCGATGTAGGCGATACACCAACGTGGGTTGTTGCGGCCGATAAGAGCAATCTTCTCTCCTTGTTTGATGCCGGCTTTGTCGAAAAGCATATGGAGCTTGGCAATCTCCTTAGCCATTTCATAGTACGAGAAAGTCTCGTTCTTAAAATAGTCGGTAAGAGCGGGCATTTCGCGGTGTTCGCGA
>JBGUTM010000167.1:0-4540 GCA_045133075.1 Alistipes sp.
GCCCCTAAACTCACTAAACTCACTAAACTCACTAAACTCCCCACCTCTCTTCGTTGAAACTTTGTCGAAAAAAAATAGCAATGATGTGCACGGCCTATATTATAAATAGGTAACTTTGCAAAAAGAACCATAAACAACCAAACTTTATGACAAAGAAAATCCTTCTTTTGGGCTCGGGCGAACTTGGCAAGGAGTTCGTAATCGCGGCACAGCGCAAAGGCCAGCACATTATTGCTTGCGACTCTTACGCAGGTGCACCCGCTATGCAGGTAGCAGATGAGTGTGAGGTATTCGATATGCTCGATGGTGAGGCTCTCGATGCCGTAATCGCAAAGCACAATCCCGACATCATTGTCCCCGAGATTGAGGCTATCCGTACCGAACGTCTCTACGAGTGGGAGCAGCGCGGTGTGCAGGTAGTGCCGAGTGCCAAGGCCGTAAACTTCACGATGAACCGCAAGGCTATCCGCGACCTCGCAGCCAAAGAACTCGGACTGAAGACTGCAAAATACTTCTACGCCAAATCCTATGAGGAGCTGTGTGAGGCTGCCGAGAAGGTTGGTTTCCCCTGCGTGGTCAAGCCCCTGATGTCATCTTCGGGCAAGGGCCAGTCGCTCGTCAAGAGCCGCGAGGATTTGCAGACCGCGTGGGATTATGGTTGCAGTGGCAGCCGTGGCGATATCCGCGAGCTCATCATCGAGGAGTTTATCCGTTTCGATAGCGAGATTACACTGCTCACCGTTACCCAAAAGAATGGTCCGACCCTCTTCTGTCCGCCCATCGGCCACATCCAGAAGGGTGGCGACTACCGAGAGAGTTTCCAGCCTGCACCCATCTCTGAGGAGCATCTGCGCGAGGCCGAGCGTATGGCCGAGGCTGTAACAAAGGCTTTGACCGGCGCAGGTATTTGGGGTGTGGAGTTCTTCTTGAGCCACGAGAATGGCGTCTACTTCTCGGAGCTGTCGCCCCGCCCGCACGATACAGGTATGGTTACGCTTGCCGGCACACAGAATCTCAATGAGTTTGAGCTGCACCTACGCGCAGTTCTCGGCCTGCCGATTCCGGCCATCACCTACGAGCGTATGGGTGCCAGCGCGGTAATCCTCTCGCCCATAGCGAGCAAGGAGCGCCCGAACTACCGCGGTGAGGAGGAGGTTTGCGCCGAGGAGAATACCTACCTGCGCATCTTCGGCAAGCCCTACACCAAGCTCAACCGCCGTATGGGTGTTGTAGTTCGTTACGCTCCGAAGGGTAGCGACCTCGACGAGCTCCGCGACAAGACCAAAGCCGCAGCCGCCAAGGTGGAGGTTTATTAGTCGATAAGCTATACCTTATATATAATATCCCACCCTTCGATGAGGTGGGATTTTTTTATTTTACTGCAATAATATATTGCTGATTTGTTAGAAATTACTTAATTTTGTAGAGCCGAACCTTATGTAGGCTATGACAGACATATTTTTGATGAAAGTGTATTAGCTTTTATTCTCGATTGGAAATCTGGAAAATTTCGAATACTGCGAGAGTAGCAATCACACTCGTCACTCCGTATTGACTCTTCAATGGGGGTGTTCTGCCCCATTCTTGTAGATAGATACGAGTGTGGGGTATTGTTTATTCGCAGTAGGTATTCCATAACCTCCAATCGTATAAACTAATCAACCTCACACTTTCTTTTTATACTAACCATCCAAATCGGGGTTGTAAGGCAAAAAACTTAAATGTTATGGAACCATTTGTTCTTATTATTGGTATTGCATTAGCTTTTGGCGTTGCTGCAATTGGAAGTAATCGTAGAATTGGATTTTTATGGGCGTTATTTTGGTCACTTATCTTAGGTCCGCTCATTGGACTTATTATTACACTTTGTTCGGGTAAAAAAAAGGTAGAGTTTGATGAAGTAAATAAAGACGAATAAATTATGGATGCGTTGGGCTTCTTTTTAGACTGCTTGGGAGTTGGGCTATTTATACTTATTATTTATATGTATAGGCGACACCTCAACAAGGTAAAACAACAAGAACAAGACGAAAAAGATAAATGGCATAAAGGCGTATGATGTTTTGGTATAGAATTGTAGAATGGTTTCGTGATCGTTCAAATCGCAAGAAATTAGTGGCGAATTTCAATGATTCTGCAAAGAAATCGTTTATATTGGGTATTGTACCGGTATTGCTTAACGCAACCATTTCTCGCGGCGACAGCAAATTTAAGCACTCTTTTTCTGATTGGTTAAATTCTGGATTTCGTATCAAAGCGATGTCCGGACGCGACCTCACGAAAGAGGAGATGAAGGCTATCGGGGCAACGATTTTAGCAGACGGTGTCTTGGTTAGACAATTGGTTGTGTTAGGATTTGACACCCTTGAAGTTCACGATGATACCGGATACTACGGACTAAAATGGCAATTAAAAGCTTTTATCGCACTTGAATAATTATGATTACAATGTTACAACAAGATTCGTTGGCAATGGTTGCACAGCCAATACTTCCAGCAGAAGACAATGTGAATATATGGCTATGGATCGCGCTCTGCGAGGCTGTAATTGTCATTGTTCTACTATTGATGATTGCACACAAGAATACCACTTTTTACAAAAGAAAATCGACTATTCTTGCAGAACAACCTGATTTTGGAAATATCTTTAATAGTGCTTTCAATGCAGAGCCTCTGTACAAAGAGTTATCGAGAATATGTCATCCTGACCGATTCGCTCCAGATGAACAGAAAATGGCAATAGCTGATGATATATTTCAGAGAGTTTCTAAAAATCGCAATAATATAAAAGTATTGCAAGAGTTGAAAATTGAAATCTCTAAAAAACTATTGTAGTTATGTATTGTATAAATTGCGGTAAAGAGATTGATGGCAATATCCCGATTTGTGGAGAGTGCTTACAAAGTGTACTTGATAGGCATCAAGAAAAACAAAATATCCTAACTAAAGTAGATCTTACTGCCGAAGTCTTCTCTATAAAAGAGGTTGCCACACCAGAGGTTGTAGAGCCAACATCAGAAACTCATCAAAATGACTACGGCAAAGAATTGGTATCATTCTTTATAGCGATATTAATAATAACAGTAATAACGATAATGGTAATATTAATAGCGTATATTATATCATGAAACCTCTATTCATTCTTCTCTCCCTTTTGCTGTTTGGTGTGCAGCAGGGAGTTGCTACGGAGAAGCGACAGCAGACAAATCTTCAAGATAAAGTCATTAGCAATAATGCCAATAACAGCACAACGCCTATCAGCCTGGATGCGGTATATAAATTTCTGAAAGCAGAAGGGTATGATCCTAAATTCAATACAGCAGATGATAACTCCAAGTTCATTATATTTCTATACAAGGAGGCTGTATCCGCTATCATTATCGAAAATGATTTCGTCGTTTTTTATATTGGCAGCCTTGATGTATCAGAGCGTTTCAAATCAAAACTAAACACAAAAGAGTTATCCTACGTAGACCTCATCGGTGGTATCTATACAACATGTAATGAATTGTCGCAACATCTAAAATGTGTCAAAGTTACATACAACAGTAGTAGTGATATCGCTCGTGCTAACGTCGAAACATTTATTCCGACAATGGAGATGTTCAAACACTATTTCTCGACATACATGGACACTTCCAGATTGGCAATTGCGGCATTTGATGAACTGATAGATGAATATATTGAAGATTGCAGAAAAAATTTAACCCACAACTAAACAAACGGGTAATGATGCAAAGTAAATACTAAAAAAGCAGAGGGTGCTTAACCAATAGGTTAGGCACCCTCTAATTATCAATTGTCAATTCTCAATTTACTCGTACTGTCCTGACTTCAGGCGAGTAACCTCATCCTTGGTAAGGAAGCGCCAAGCACCACGCTTAAGGTTTTTCTTCGTAAGACCGGCGTAGTATACGCGATCGAGTTTCTGAACGGTGTAACCCAAGTGCTCGAAGATACGGCGCACGATACGGTTACGGCCCGAGTGGATCTCGATACCGATCTCCTTCTTATTATCCTTAACGTACGAAATCTCATCTGCGTAGATATCGCCATCCTCGAGGGTGATACCCTCCGAAATCTTATCCATATCGGCACGAGTCAGAGGCTTATCGAGCGACACCTGATAGATCTTCTTCTTCTGATACGAGGGGTGGGTGAGCTGGCGGGTCATATCGCCATCGTTGGTAAAGAGCAGCAGACCAAGGCTGTTCTTATCCAATCGACCCACGGGGTATACACGCTCGGTGCAAGCTCCCTTCACAAGTTCCATAACGGTCTTGGTGGCGTGGGGGTCATCCAGGGTAGTAACATAGCCCTTGGGCTTGTTGAGCACCAGGTACACCTTCTTCTCGCCCTTAACGACCGAGTCGCTGAACTTAACCTCATCACCAGGCATAACCTTTGTACCGAGCTCGGTAACAACCACTCCATTCACACTCACAAGGCCTGCGGTGATGTAATCATCAGCCTCACGGCGCGAGCAGAGGCCCGACTGCGCGAGGTAGCGATTTAGACGCATCTCGCCGATTTGCTTATCG
>JBGUTM010000168.1:0-2893 GCA_045133075.1 Alistipes sp.
CCTGCAGAACTCCCCCAGGCAAGGAATTGAGCAAGGGTATGCGGTTGTAGCGGTGCGATATAAGTAGCTTACCCTTTTTTTTTGTGCCATAAGGTTGCGTTGCTCCCCTATCTCTTCTTGCTGTAATCGAGCTTCACGACAACAGGGAAGTGATCTGACGGCATACGAACTTGGTATAGATTGTACTTTTGCTCCTTGGGGAAGTTTTCGCTGCCGACAGCCTCGCCCTCGACCTTGCTCCAATATATATCTGTCGGAACATCGTGGCTCACAACCCTCCACGTGGGCGAGATGAAGATGTGGTCGATGCGGTTGGTGGTCCACGCCTCGGGCTTGAAGTTGTTGAAGGTGCCGTTGATGTCGAAGCACTGCTCGGCAACCTTATAAGAGTCTGCCAATACGCCCGAATCGGCAATAATCGAGTATATCTCGTTATTCTGGTCCACGTTGAAATCGCCGGTGAGGATTATCGGCTCCTTGGCGTTGGCTATCTCGGCAATCTTCTTGAGAATCATCTTCGAACTCTCGCGGCGGGCAACGACTCCGCGGTGATCCATATGAAGATTGAAGAACCAGAAAATGCGCTTGCACTCCTTGTCTTTCACTCTCACCCACGAGCATACACGCGGATAGCGGGCATCCCACCCCATCGAGGGCTTCTCGGGTGTCTCTGAAAGCCAGAAGGTGCCACTATCGAGCAACTCAAAACGCTCCTTCTTGTAGAATATGGGTGAGTACTCACCTTTGGTTGCGCCATCATCACGCGCTACGCCAACGTATGCAAACTCGGGCAACGCGGCACACATATCGAGCAACTGGTTGTGTTGAACCTCCTGCGCTCCGAAGATATCGAAGTCGCGAGTGTGGATGATGCGGCAGATCTGTGGGCATCGCTGCTCCCAACCATCGCCTCGTGCGCGGTCGTTTTTGTTGTTGGTGCGGACGTTGTAAGAGGCGACCGTGAGATCCTGGGCTGCTGCCGAAAAGGCGATGATTAGAGCCGATAATGTAAAAAATAACTTTTTCATAATTAGTTGTTTATGTTGGTTTATTTCAAGTTGAGGAAAAGCTCGCCCTCGCGGAATATGCAGATGTTCGAAATGCGTACTCCTCGCTTTACGGCGCGGTGCAGAGTGTAGTGTGTGCCACCTTTGGTGCCGTTGTAGTAGGCTATGATGGCCGAGGCGTTGTCTACGAGGTAGTCGTTGCGGGCGTGGTATGCCCCTGCCTGATAGCTCTCCGAGAGTATTGTAGTACTGTCGGCCAGCTGTGTGAGCCGCTCAAAGCGTTCGCGGTCGGCCTTCGAGAAGCTGCGCTCCTGCCCGCGAAACGGAATGATACACCGAAGTTGTAGCCCGGGTAACTCCTTGCGCAGGGCGGCTACGCACTCCCCTGCTGCCAGGTCGAATCCCCGAGCCATACCGCACAAAAATATGCGGAAGCCCTCTTCGTATAGACCACGTATCTCCTCCTTCAGCAGAGTATTGCTGCTGTTGTCGTAGGTGCGATGGCCTGTAAACGAAACGGTTATCTTTTTTTTGTCATTCATTGCATCAAAGATAGTGTTTTTGGCTTGAACTTTGCTCTTTGTTTGATTGAAATTTTAATAAAGTTTTTAGGATTATGAAAAATTCAGGTTTTTGTATTGTTTCTGCTCTTGGAGGCGCACTTATAGGTGCAGCCCTGGCAATGTTTCTCACCCCCAAGTCCGGCCCGGAGATGCGAGAAACGCTCCGTGATGCCATCGACAAGGAGATTGATAAGGCACGTTGTCATTGCCACGATTAAACGAGGGCTGCGTGCTGAGTGTAGGCCTCCGCAAATTGCTGTTACGACTATGACTTCTCCGGAAAAGATATCTCGGGCAGTGGCCGTGCCGTTGATACTCTTTGTACTGACCATACTGCCGGCCATGGGGCTGTTGCTTGCAGCCTTTACGATATGGTTGTCCTATATGTTGGATTCTGCCATTTGGGCCTGTGTTGTTGTCGGAGCGATTTTTCTGCTGATTGCGATAATCCTCTACCTCGTATCGTTGCGAGGTGCCGTTAGGCGGATGCAGGATCGATTGGAGACAATCTACGAGACTTCGAGGGTTGTTAAGTTGGGATTCGACTGGATTAACGAGAAGTTTGTAAAGTTTTGGTCATAGCCGCATCAATTCGGCTTGCTCGACCGACTTCGTACAGCAAAAGACACCCCGACCAATGCGGTCGGGGTGTCATCTTTTATCTGTTGTGTTGCGGAGGTTAGATTGCGATATCGTCATCGCTCATATCATCCTCGCTGTTGTCGTCACTGAGCTCATCAGCGCCCTTGATTTCGTCATCGTAGTAGTCCTTGTCGTCCTCCTCGTCCGATACATCGTCAATTTTGACATCTATTTTGACCAGATAGCTAACCTCCTCGGTTTCGAACGGAACGGCGTAGAAGAAGTCGCCATTGGGCTTATCGACACGCATCATCGCATCCGAAAATCCTGCGGGATATAACTCTTTGACCGCATCCTGTAACTCCTGCGGCAGGTTGTTGAAACTGGTAACTAAACGCTTTTTTGATATTACTTTTGCCATAAATGTTCTGAAATTTTCTGCAAGTATAAGCAAAATTTGATAATCGCTCCAAATCTTTGTGAAATTTTTGCATTTTTTTATTTTTTCGCGGATTTAACGAATAAATTGCGTATCTTTACGCAGTATAATATATAGAGTATGGTCGCAGCGCGTATAAAAGAGTTAAGGGAGAAACTTAACTATCACAACCACAAATACTATGTCGAAAATTCGCCCGAGATTTCGGATTACGATTTCGATATGATGTTGCGCGAGTTGCAGGATTTGGAGGCACAGCACCCCGAATTTGACGATCCCAACTCCCCGACAAAACGTGTCGG
>JBGUTM010000169.1:0-13006 GCA_045133075.1 Alistipes sp.
AACAACAACGATATGGACTTCACCTACTGGCAGTCGCAAGACGTTAGTGACTACGCAGCTCAGTTGCCGTTTGTAGGTAAGAACATTAGCCGTGCGGTACGCATCTTCGGTAATGACGAGCCTGTGAAGGTCACAATCAACGGTGTGGATGTCACCTCGACAAAGTACAGCCGTGCAAACTCGACATACGCATACGATGCTTACTATGGTATCGGCACAAACTTCGGCGTAACGAGCAGCCAAAAGAACATATCGTTCACAACCGGCGGATATCACACCGTCACCATCGTAGCCACCTACCCCGATGGCGAGGTGATAACCAAAACTCGCGAAATAGGAGTGTGGGGATTGAACGTAACCCGCAAGCAAGATACCAACTTCTCGAGCGATGCCTACTACATCTTCCGCAACCGATACTACTCGACCACAATGCTATACGACAACAACAACTACCTATCGGGCGAGGTACTGACCGAGCCTCTCTATCGTTCGTTGTTCCGCATCAACAATGGTGTAGTGCAAAATGTAGCCTCGGGCGACTACTGCACGGGATTCAACAACGTACAAATCGAGGCTTCGAACGACACGCAGGGTCTGCAATACCAATTCTCGTACAGCAGCAGTGATGGTTTCGCGATATCGTACTACTCGAGCGATTACTACCGCACCTACTATTGGAAGCAGACAAGCTACGCCACAACCAACATCTCGCGTAATGCCAATGGCAACTACCTGTGGGATATCTACGAGGTTACGCCCGTAGCGCCATAGACACGCGGTCAGTTCCGAGAAGTGAGATTTTAGCTTCTCGTGAGGCGTGGATAAAAAATGCGGATTTTCCCTGCGGAAATTCCGCATTTTTTATACCTTTGTATATTATATAGCATTATGAGCCCCGTAATCGTCATAGCCACCATAGCCGCATATATAGCCGCACTCTTTGCGGTGGCCTTTGTCGCGGGACGCAGGGCCGACAATGCAACCTACTTCTCGGGCAACCGCCGTATGCCGTGGGTAGCCTCAGCCGCAGCTATGGTCAGCGCAGCAATGTCGGGAGTGACCTTTATCTCGGTGCCAGGATCGGTGGCAATATCGAACTTCTCATATATGCAGATGGTCGTGGGCTTTATCCTCGGCTATATGGTCATCGCCTTCGTGCTCGTACCTCTCTACTACCGCCACAACGTCACATCGCTATACGAATACCTCGCAGGTCGTTTCGGGATGCAAAGCCACCGCACCGGAGCCTGGTTTTTCCTGCTCTCGCGCACTCTGCTCTCGGCATTGAGAGCCTACGTAGCCTGCACGGTATTGCAGATGCTACTCTTCGACCATCTCGGAGTTCCGTTTGCGGTCAATGCCGTGCTCTTTATGGCGTTGGTATGGCTATACTCCCACCGTGGCGGTGTCCGCACCGTGGTCTGGACAGATATCCTGCGCACCGCACTCCTCGTGGGAAGCGTGGGAGCCTCCATCGCACTGATTATGAAGGCCGAGGGGCTATCGCTCGGCGAAACATTTGCAGTCGTTGCTGACCACCCCTTCAGCCGCACGTGGTTTATCAATGATTGGAACGATGGCCGTCACCTCGCAAAGCAACTGCTGGCAGGAGTCTTTATGGTTATCGCAATGACGGGCCTCGACCAGGATATGATGCAACGCACGTTAAGTTGCCGCTCGAAGGGAGATGCGCAGAAGAATCTTATTGTCGGAGTTGGGTTGCAGTCAGTGGTCATATGGCTCTTTTTGATGCTGGGTGTACTGCTATACATTTTCCTGTCTCACAACGGAATAGTCCTCACCGAAGGGGGCTTCCCGATGGTTGGAGAGGAGGGCTCGGCCGTAATCCTCAAACCCGACCATCTCTTCCCCTTTGTGGCCACCTCGGGAATGTTGCCTATGGCTGTCGGAATACTCTTCGTATTGGGGCTCATCGCCTCGACATACTCTGCGGCCGGATCGGCATTGACAGCTCTGACGACATCCTTCACGGTCGATATCCTGCGTGGCCAAGCACGCTACTCCGAGGAGCAACTAACCTCCATACGCCAATGGGTTACACTCGGTACAGCAGTCATATTGGCGGTACTGATAATTCTCTTCGACAAGGTGGGCAGTCAGAGCGTAATCGACACCTTCTACTCGGTGGCAAGCTACACCTATGGTCCCCTGTTGGGTCTCTTTGCCTTCGGCATCTGCACAAAGCGCGAAGTGAGAGATAGGTGGGTACCCGTGGTGGCCCTCACGGCACCACTGTTGTCGTGGCTGCTCGACCACCTCTCCGAGACTCTATTCGGAGGATATCATTTCGGATTTGAAATACTCATAATCAATGCCTTACTCACAATGGCAGGGCTGGCTGCAATAAGCAAAAAACAGACTAAAAAACCATAAAAAACATATACCGATGAAACGATTTTTAACTCTTATCGTACTGGCCGCAATGGCACTCACCTCATGCGGCAACAACACCAAGGAGCAGGGCAACTCGCTCCGTGTAATGTGTTACAACGTCCGCAACTGCAAAGGTATGGATCTAAAGTTGGACTATGGCCGTTGTGCCGATGTTATCAACCGTGCCAAGCCCGATGTTGTGGCTGTGCAGGAGTTGGACAGTATGACCTCGCGCTATAAGGGCTACTATGCTCTTGGCGAGCTGGCCACACGTTGCGGTATGCACGACTACTACGCCCCCTCAATCGACTACAAGGGAGGCAAGTACGGTATCGGAATACTCTCGAAGGAGCCGACACTCTCGTTGGCTCAATACCCCCTACCCTGTCGTAAGGAGCCGCGCACGATGCTGGTTGCCGAGTTCGAGAAGTTCTACTTCATCTGCACCCACCTCTCGCTGGTGGAGGAGGATCGCATCACCTCGGCCGAGATTATCCGCGACATCGTAGCCTCGCTTGACAAGCCCGCAATTATCGCCGGCGACTTCAATGCCGAGCCCAACAGCCAAGTAATAGCCACATTCTCGACCTTCTGCGCACTGCTATCCGATCCCACGGCACTAACTTTCCCTGCCGACAACCCCGACCGCTGCATCGACTACATCCTGACCACCGCACCCACCGTAAAGGGTGAGAACGCAACGGTGATGGTGGAGCCCGAGGCTTCGGACCACCGACCGCTGTATGTGGATGTAACTTTCTAATAATTTTTCGATTATACTATTGTATAATCACATTTTTTCACTATATTTGCATCGTGAAATGGACGAAATAGGATGAAGGGGACGATTTGAGTCCCCTTCTTTCGTAAACTAAATCGAAGTGACAGCGTCCCTATAAAGTACAAAATTAACACGACAGATAATACAAATGATTGATTGCAAGAAGATTACTCAAATCGCAGAGGCACAGCTCGCAGGAACTGATATGTTCGTTGTCGAGTGCACCTGCTCACCCTCGAACGAGGTAGAACTCCTTATCGACAGCGATACATCGGTGTCGATTGATACGTGCGTGGCCATCAACCGTGCCATAGATGCCGAGTTCGACCGCGATGTGGAGGATTTCTCGCTGATGGTCGCTTCGGCAGGCATCGGCTCGGAGTTGCGCGTACTGCGCCAATACCTCAAGCTGGTGGGCAAACCCGTAGAGGTGCTGCTGCGTAATGGCGTGAAGTTGCTTGCAACACTCGATGCGGCTGACCAGGAGTCGATAACCCTCTCCTATGACGAGAAGGTTTCCGTGGAGGGCAAAAAGAAAAAGGAGTTGCAGCACGTTGTCAAGCGTTATGCAATGGAGGAGGTCAAGTATACCAAAGAGCACCTCGATTACAAGTAAATTGATAACCTATAATTAAGGTTAAAGGGCTTAGGGGACATTTATAAGAACCCGGCAAACCCACAACTGCGAAAATCAACAAAATCAAAAAATATAGAGAAAAATGAACAATCTTAATCTTATCAGCAACTTTGCAGAGTTCAAAGAGCTGAAGAACATTGACAAGAGCACGATGATTGGCGTTTTGGAGGATGTCTTCCGCCACGCTATCCAGAAACAGTACGGCACTGACGAGAACTTCGATGTGATTATCAACCCCGAGAAGGGCGACCTGGAGATCTGGCGCAACCGCGAGGTGGTGGCTGACGAGGATTTGACCAATCCCGTATCGCAGATTTCACTCTCGGAGATTCAGAAGATCGACTCTTCGTATGAAGTGGGTGACGAGTACACCGATGCTATCGGCTTCGAGCAGTTCGGCCGCCGTGCAGTCCTCTCACTGCGTCAGAATCTGGCTTCACGCATCATCGACCTGGAGAAGGCTAACATCTACGAGAAATACTCGGAGAAGGTCGGCGAGATTATCTCGGGCGAGATCTACCAGGTATGGAAGAAAGAGGTGCTCATCCTCGATGACGAGGACAACGAGCTGTTGCTGCCCAAGGCAGAGCAGATTCCGGGAGACTTCTACCGTAAGGGCGACACCATCAAGGCTATCGTCAAGAGCGTGGAGATGAACAACAACAATCCCCGCATCATCCTCTCGCGCACGGCAAACCAGTTCCTCGAGCGTCTGTTCGAGCAGGAGGTTCCCGAGATTTTTGATGGTCTTATTACCATCAAGGCCATTGCCCGCATCCCGGGTGAAAGAGCCAAGGTTGCCGTTGAGTCTTACGATGACCGCATCGATCCGGTAGGTGCTTGCGTAGGTATGAAGGGTTCGCGTATCTACACCATCGTTAAGGAACTCCACAACGAAAATATTGACGTTATCAACTATACTACCAATCCCCAGCTGATGATTCAGCGTACCCTCAACCCTGCAAAGGTGTCGAGCATCGTCATCGATGAGGAGAAGAAGACCGCTTCGGTATACCTGAAGCCCGACCAGGTTTCGCTGGCTATCGGTAAGGGTGGTCTGAACATCCGTCTGTCGAATATGCTCACCGGCTACAACATCGACATCTACCGCGAGATTGAGGAGGAGGATGTGGCACTTACCGAGTTCTCGGATGAGATCGAGGGTTGGATTATCGATGCACTCAAGGAGGTCGGCTTCGACACCGCCAAGAGCGTACTCGAACTGCCCGTAGAGGATGTCGCAACACGTGCCGACCTCGAGTTGGAGCAGGCCGAGAAGGTTGTGGCTATTCTCAAGGCCGAGTTCGAAGAGTAATCCGCGAAGTCTAATCATTCCCCAAAAACAAAACAACGTAAATAGAGAGAAGTATATATGGATAACGAAAGAAAATTAAGGCTCATTCAGGTCGCAAAGGAGTTCAAGGTGGGTTTGAATACCATCGTGGACCACTTGCAGAAGAAGGGCATCACAACCGATGGCACGCCTAATACAAAGGTGACCGCCGAGATGTATGCCATTCTCGAGAAGGAGTTCGGCACCAACCGAAGTTCCGGAAATGAACGAAACGCAATTCGCGAAAAGATATCACAGAAACAGACAACCGTAACCCTCGACCAGGCAAAGCAGCCCGAGAAGAAAGAGGCTGAAGAGGTCGTGGTCAAGAGCAATGTCATCAGTGTAAAGGATGAGGTTCAGAAGCCGAAGATCCTCGGCAAGATCGACCTCAACCCGAAGCCGGCGAAGAAAGAGGAGCCCAAAACCGAGGTTAAGACCGAGGAGATGAGCCCCGCGGCACCTACACCTGCACCCGCTCCGGCACCTGCTCCAGTCAAGGAGGAGAAACCCGTACAGGCACCGAAGGTTGAGCCAGTGGCAGAGCCCGAGGCTCCGAAGAGCGAGCCCGTACAGACCGAGGCAGAGGCGCAACCCGAGAAGAAGACCGACAATATCTTCCGTCCTTCGGTAGGCATGTTGGCCGGCCCACAGATTCTCGGAACGATGGACGTTTCGGGTATGGTTCCTGGCGGCAAGCAGAAGCGTAAGCGTTTGAGCAAGGAGAAGGTTGATGTGAGCAAGCAGGGCAATCAGGCACACAGCGGTAAGGATCAGAAGGGAGGCCAGCGCAATGGTCAGAACCCCAACAGTCAGGCCTCCAACCAGAATGCTCAGGCCAAGCAGGAGAAGAAGAATAAAAAGCACAATAAGGCTCCCAAACCTGTTATTCGTCCCGAGGTTTCGGACGAGGAGGTTTCGAAGCAGATTAAGGACACTCTGGCACGTCTTACGGCCAAGGGTGCCAAGAACAAGGGTGCGAAGTACCGTAAGGAGAAGCGTGAGGCTGTAGCCGAGCGTATAAACGAGGAGATGGAGCGTACAGAGCAGGAGCGCTCGATTCTGAAGGTTACCGAGTTTGTAACCGTCAGCGAGCTGGCTACGATGATGAACGTACAGGCTACGCAGGTCATCACTGCTTGTATGAACCTCGGCCTTATGGTGTCGATCAACCAGCGTCTGGATGCCGAGGCTCTGGCAGTGGTTGCCGAGGAGTTCGGCTTCAAGGTAGAGTTCGTATCAGTGGAGATTCAGGAGGCTATCGAGAGCGATGCTGATGCCGAGGAGGATCTGCTGCCCCGTCCGCCCATCGTGACGGTTATGGGTCACGTAGACCACGGTAAGACCTCTCTGTTGGATAACATCCGTAAGACCAACGTCATCGAGGGTGAGGCCGGAGGTATCACCCAGCACATCGGTGCATACAGCGTAGAGCTGAATGGCCAGAAGATTACCTTCCTCGATACCCCCGGTCACGAGGCCTTTACCGCTATGCGTGCACGTGGTGCGAAGATTACAGACGTGGCAATCATTATCGTTGCAGCGGATGACAGCGTGATGCCCCAGACCATTGAGGCTATCAACCACGCTCAGGCGGCAGGCGTACCGATGGTATTCGCCATCAACAAGATTGATAAACCCGCTGCAAATCCCGACCATATCAAGGAGCAGCTGGCAAATATGAACTACCTGGTGGAGGATTGGGGCGGTAAGTACCAGAGCCAGGATGTCTCGGCAAAGCAGGGTCTTAACCTCGACAAGTTGCTCGAGAAGGTACTGCTCGAGGCCGAGATGCTCGACCTGAAGGCTAACCCCAACAAGAAGGCTCAGGGTGCTATCATCGAGTCTACGCTCGACAAGGGTCGCGGATATGTCTCGACCATTATGGTACAGAGCGGTACGCTCCGCATCGGTGATGTGCTGCTGGCAGGTACCTACACAGGCCGCGTGAAGGCTATGTTCGATGAGAATGGCAAGAAGGTCACCGAGGCAGGTCCCTCGACACCGGTACAGGTGCTGGGTCTGAATGGTGCTCCGCAGGCGGGTGATGCCTTCAACGTAATGGAGGATGACCGTTCGGCTCGCGAGATTGCCAACAAGCGTGAGCAGTTGCAGCGTATGCAGGGAATTATGACCCAGAAGCACGTTACGCTTGATGAGATTGGTCGCCGTATCGCCATCGGCTCATTCAAGGAGCTCAACATCATCGTCAAGGGTGATGTGGACGGTTCGGTGGAGGCTATGTCGGGCTCGCTCATCAAACTCTCGAAGGAGAGCGTACAGGTCAATGTCATCCACGCAGCCGTGGGTCAGATTTCCGAGTCGGACGTTCTGCTTGCAGCCGCCTCGAATGCAATTATCGTGGGCTTCCAGGTGCGTCCTTCGGCTACGGCACGCAAGCTGGCCGAGCAGGAGGAGATTGAGATTCGCCTCTACTCTATCATCTACGATGCCATCAACGACATCAAGGATGCAATCGAGGGTATGTTGGAGCCTGTAATGAAGGAGGAGATTGTCTGCTCGATTGAGGTTTTGGAGACCTTCAAGATTTCGAAGGTTGGTACCATCGCCGGAGGTATTGTGCGTGAGGGTAAGATCACCCGCCACACTCCTATCCGCGTGATTCGTGATGGTATCGTTATCCACACCGGTCGCCTCGGCTCGCTCAAGCGTTTCAAGGATGATGTGAAGGAGGTAACATCGGGTATGGATTGCGGTTTGAACATCGAGTCGTACAACGATATCAAGGTTGGCGATATTATCGAGGGTTACGAGCAGGTGGAGGTTAAGCGCAAATAGTTGCGTAGCCTCCACAATACCGAACAAATAGCTAAAAGTTCAAGAATCAAGATTATAGACCTAAACTAAAAAGAAAATGGCACAGATTCATTTCGTAAGTCCCGAGGAGGCCGTAAAGGTCATCAAGTCGGGCGATCACATTCATCTCTCTTCGGTAGCTTCGGCTCCGCAGTGTCTGATTAAGGCTATGTGCGCACGCGGTGAGAACAAAGAGTTCACCGATGTTCACATCCACCACCTCCACACCGAGGGTCCCGCTCCCTATGCGGCGCCCGAGTTCGAGGGCATCTTCCAGCTCGACTCGTTCTTCGTGGGTGGCAATGTTCGCAAGGTTACCCAGAGCGGTTTTGCGGATTACATTCCCATCTTCCTGAGCGAGACCCAGAAGCTCTATCGTTCGGGTGCAGTTCCCTGCAACGTAGCGATGATTCAGGTATCGACTCCCGACCAGCACGGCTACGTGTCGCTCGGTACTTCGGTAGACGCAACCCTGGCAGCTGTCGAGTGCGCCGACACCGTTATCGCAGTGGTAAACAAGTATGTTCCCCGTTCGTTCGGTGATGCGATGATTCACTCTTCGAAGATCGACATCTTCGTTCAGGATGATCAGCCCCTCGAGGAGGCTCACTTCTCGGAGCCTAACGAGGTAGAGACCAAGATCGGTAACCTCTGCGCAGGCCTTATCGAGGATGGCGCTACCCTCCAGATGGGTATCGGTGCTATTCCGAACGCAGTATTGGCACAGCTCGGTGGTCACAAGAACCTCGGTGTTCATACCGAGATGTTCGCTGACGGCGTACTTCCCCTCGTGGAGAAGGGCGTAATCAACGGCGAGGCAAAGAATATCGACAAGGGTAAGATGGTTTCGACCTTCCTTATGGGTTCGCAGAAGGTTTACGACTTTATCAACGATAACCCTGGCGTAATGATGATGGACGTAGGTTACACCAACGATCCCTTCATCATTGCAAAGAACGACCGCGTGACCGCTATCAACTCGGCTTTGCAGGTTGATATCACCGGCCAGGTTTGCGCTGACTCGCTCGGCCGCAAGTTCTACTCGGGCGTAGGTGGTCAGGTAGACTTCATCTATGGTGCATCGCTCTCGAAGGGCGGTAAGGCAATTATCGCTATGCCTTCGATCACCAACAAGGGCGTATCGAAGATTTCTGACGTTCTGACTGAGGGTGCAGGTGTTGTTACCACTCGTAACCACATCCACTGGTTCGTAACCGAGAATGGTGCTGTAGATTTGTATGGTAAGAGCTTGCAGGAGCGTGCGCGACTGATCATCTCGGTAGCTCACCCCTCGGCACAGGAGGCTCTCGATGAGGCAGCCTTCAACCGCTACGGCTCGCACCACCACTATGTAAAAAGCTATATGAAGAAATAGTTCTTTGGAGCGATTTCTTTTAGGTAAGGCTTTCTCTTCGGGGAAAGCCTTTACTTTTAGCTTTTAACATAGTGGCGGTGCCACTTTCATATTTATATTCCCTCTAAATCCCCCTTTGAAAAAGGGGGACTTGGTCGCCTACGGCTCCGAAATTAAGGGATATATGAAGAAATAGTTCTTTGGAGCGATTTCTTTTAGGTAAGGCTTTCTCTTCGGGGAAAGCCTTTACTTTTGGCTTTTTTGCCGACCATATAGATAACATTAAATGGCATT
This sequence comes from Alistipes sp., assembly GCA_045133075.1. GTDB lineage: Bacteria > Bacteroidota > Bacteroidia > Bacteroidales > Rikenellaceae > Alistipes. The sequence goes on from JBGUTM010000169.1 coordinate 9,611, forward strand.
CGGGCTACACCCTTAATGACATTCGATGACAGCGCAGTCTTGCGACTGCTTAATAACAAGTCGGCTTTTGTCATTCTGTGCCATTAAGTGAGCGTAGCGAACGATTGCCATTGTGTGCCATTTAATTAGAAGTTCCCCATTAGATTTTTACGTAAAAAAGTATTATCTTTGAGAAGCTAAACACAAACCTACTATGAGAAAAATTTTTCAGGCGTTATTACTTCTACTATTTTTCGGATCTTCGGTGGCGTATGGTCGTGGTGTACAACTCGACATAAGAGAGAGGTCGGCAACCATCACGCTCGACAAAGCCAAGAGGCAGACCTTATGGCTACCCATTGACAACTCAGCACGCGAGGTTACGATGCGGGTCGAGGGCTCTACCCTCTTCACCGAGCCGGTAAAGGTCAGGCTTGCAGCGACAAAGGTCGACTGCTGGATGCCGCTATCGCTCGACAAGGGCACCTCACATATAGAGTTTGAGGGTTGCACGCCCGAACATATCGCGTGGACAGAGTTCTCCTTTGACAAAAATCCCAATCCCAAGCTCGAGGATTTCCGTCAGCGCATCCACTTCTCGCCCGAGATTGGTTGGACCAACGATCCTAACGGAATGGTGTGGTACAATGGCGAGTGGCACCTCTTCTTCCAATACAACCCGCTCGGCACTCGCTGGGGCAATATGTCGTGGGGACACGCAGTGAGCAAGGATTTGGTCAATTGGAAGCAGCTGTCAACCGTACTCTATCCCGACTCACTTGGCATGATATATTCAGGCAGTGCTGTGATTGACAAGCATAACACCGCGGGCTTCGGCAAGGATGCGATGATTGCCATCTACACCTCGTCATATCGCCATGCAAAGATTAAACGTCAACAGCAGAGCATCGCCTACAGTCTGGATTGTGGTCGCACATTCACCAAGTACAAGAAAAATCCCGTACTGCCGAGCTCGCGCCGCAACTTCCGTGATCCGAAGGTCTTCTGGCACGAGCCCACCTCGCGATGGCTTATGCCCTTGGCGTGTGGTCAGGGGATGGAGTTCTACTCCTCGACAAACCTCAAGACGTGGAAGTTCGAGAGCCGATTCGGAGATAAGCACGGCTGCCACTTTGACGTTTGGGAGTGTCCCGACCTTGTCGAGCTACCCTACAAAGGTGGCACAAAGTGGGTGCTCTTCTGCTCGATAACCAAAGATGCTGCGCACGGCTCATCGGTGCAGTATTTCGTAGGCGATTTCGATGGTCACACCTTCACCTGCGACACCCCTGAAGCATATACCGATTGGATAAATTATGGTCGCGACAACTACGCCACCGTTACTTGGAGCAACGTACCCGATGGCAGATGTGTGGCCCTGGCGTGGCAGAACAATTGGAAGTGCGGCTCGCAAGAGAAGTTCCCGACCGTGGGCTACCGAGGATATATGAGCCTCGCCTACGAGTTACAACTCATCGAATACGAAGGCAAAGCAAAACTCATCTCACGCCCTGCCCGCGAGTACGACAACTACTTCAAAAAGCGCATCCTCCTTAACGAGGGCAAGGCTGATGGCAATCACGAGCTATGCTACTTGGGTCGAGAGGGCGCAGCCTATCGCCTCCAGTTCGACTTCAGCGAGATCGAGGCCGAGCAGTTCGGCATTCGCCTATCGAACGAGCGTGGCGAGAAGGTTGAGATATATTTCGACCGCGCAAAGCGAGAGTTTTGTGTGGACAGGCGCAAGTCGGGAGCAGTTGATTTCAGTCCGAAGTTCCCCTCGGTGTCGGTAGCTCCGATGTCGGCCGCCGACAATCAGACGCTCACCATAATCCTCGACAGAGCTTCGGTGGAGTGTTTCACCGACATCTCGGCCGTATCAAATCTGGTCTTCCCCACCGAGCAATACGACCTCGTTGAGCTCTACACCACCAATGGCTCGGTAACCACACTGATAGATATCAGTTGCGGCTCACGGTAGGAGTCTCGACATATTCCCATACAACAAGTGGCTGTCGCAACCTTTCGGTCGGACAGCCACTTTCATTATACTTATAGCCACAGTTTACTTTGTCTGTGCCAGATGCACCACACGCAGTTGCTTTGCAAACTCCTCAGCCGAGAGCGAGGTGCGAACGTGTACCTTGCGGTTCGTGCCGGGGCGCAGGTCAAAATAGTTATCCGCGAAGAAGTTGTCAATACCATCGACCGACATAAAGACCGCGCGGGCATAGTTATCGGTCGAGAGTGTCACCTCAACACCACCCTCGGCAGCCTCAACCTTTGAGGTCACATTCGCCTCAAGGAAGTTGAGTTCGTTCTGCTTCACGAAATAGTTATTGTTCGTATAGCTCTTATCGCCAACAGTCAAGCGCGAGGCGATAAATACATCTCCGGCCTGGGCACCTCCCAGAGCATCCTCGGTAGCCACATCCACCACCACGGTCGAGGAGTTGGGCGCAAGTTTCAGTTTCTTGATAAACTTATTGACGACATTGCCCTTGAAGTCCATAACGAGCACCTCGAGGTCTGCCTTCTCCGAGGTCAGACGATCTGACACAACATAGACCTTCAATCGTCCATCACGGCTAAATGCCGAGACAAGCATATCATCATAGGCCTTCTTTGCGAAGTAGTGCTGTGCCTTCCAGCGGCCATAGTAGTCGCGGCTCGACCACGAAGCCACAGGCCAACAGTCGTTATGTTGCCAGAAGATAGAACCCCAACAATAGGGCTTATCGCGGCGGTGAGCCTCCATAGCAGTCTTGATGGCATCGCCCTGCAAAACGTGATTGATGTAGACAAACGATTGGAAATCCTTAGCCGGCCAATATTCGATTTCGAGATAGGTGCGGATAAGGTTATTAGCCTTTGAGCCTCCGCGCTGGTGTGCACTCATAACCTCCGACTCAACAGCCCAATCGCGCTCCTGCGGTGCGTAAAGTTTAATCGACTCAAATTCCGGGAAGGACTGGAAGCCATACTCGCTAAAGAAGCGGCTACGTATCACATTATAGGTGTCGATAGGTCGTTTGCTATGCCATACACCCCAATAGTGTGTATCGCCCTTCGAGGGGTCGGCAGACTCCTTCGAGGGGATTCCCTTGCCCGAGAAGGGCGAACAGGGATGATACGGGCGCATAGGGTCGAGTTCGGCTACCACCTCGGGTAATGTCTTGTAGTAGACATCCGAGTATTGGCGGAACATACGCTCGAAGACCTCGGGTGTGCCGAGCTTATCACACTTCTTCTTCGCCGAGCGGAGATTCATATTACACTCGTTATTACCACACCAAACAACGATACTGGGATGGTTACGCAGGCGTTTTACGTTATCAATAGCCTCCTGGCGGATACTCTCGAGCAGTGCGCCCTCAGCGGGATAGAGAGCACAGGCAAACATAAAGTCCTGCCATA
>JBGUTM010000170.1:0-3672 GCA_045133075.1 Alistipes sp.
ACCAAGGGTGGCATCGCTGCTGCAAAGGCCGGCAACCAGGTGATTATGACCCCCACAACCTACTGCTACCTCGACTATCCGCAGGGTGCCGACACCACTCAGGAGCCCGCATTTGGCGAGCGCCGTCCCGAGAAGCCGCACTACCTGCCCCTTACCAAGGTTTACAGCATCGATCCCTACGATCAACTGACAGAGGATGAGCAGCAGTTCATTATCGGTGTGCAGGGTAACCTCTGGACCGAGCACGTGGCTACATTCGACCACGCAATGTATATGTTCCTGCCCCGTATGTCGGCCATTGCCGAGTCGGGCTGGAGCCACAACAACAAGGACTTCGAGCGTTACTCGACCAACCTCAACAACCTTGTGAAGTTCTACGAGGCTTATGGTTACAACTACGCAAAGTCTTTCTGGAGAGAGGGTAAATAATTGAGTGATATAAGGGCCCAATTGCCAATCGTAGTTAGGGCCCTTGGTTTTAATTTATACACACAATGGAAGGCAAATATTCATTACCTAAAGATGGTGGTCTGATTGCGGGCGCAGTGCCTCGCGACATCATCCATCGTTACGAAAAGATTCCCACCTCGATTTTCCGCCGTGAGCACGAGGGAGTTCTCTACGTTGCCGACAAGATCGTCAAGAGCATCCGCGACTATGAGCAGAGCAATTGCATCGATGAGACCGGCACCGTAGCAGAGCCGTTTGTTCTCGGTCTGACCACCGGACACACTCCGCTGGGTCTCTATCGCGAATTGGTTAATCGCCACCGCAACGGCGAGGTATCGTTCAAGAACGTATCTGTATTCAGCATTGACGAGTTCTACCCTATCGAGCCCGCCGACTGCCAGAGCCGCAACTATCGTATCCACTCCGAGTTCCTCAACCACATAGACATCAATCCTGAGAACGTACATCTACCTGATGGCACCATTCCTATGGATCAAGTATCGGAGTACTGCGCCGCATACGACAAGTCGATAAGCAAAATCGACCTGATGATTCTCGGCGTAGGCGAGCAGGGACAAATCGGCTTCAACGAGCCGGGCTCGTATGCCAAGTCGCGCACCCGCCTGGTGCAGCTCTCGTACAACTCTCGCAAAGTGCAATCGGGCGCATTCGGAGGCCTGCAGCACACACCGACAATGGCTATCACGATCGGCCTGAAGACCGTATCTCGCGCCAAGGAGGTAATCTTGATGGCGTGGGGCGAGAACAAGGCTGATGTTGTTCAGCGTATGGTCGAGGGCGAGATTACGGATATGGTTCCCGCATCACACCTCCAGGCATTCACCGGCGCAGAGGTCGTGATTGACGAGAATGCAGCACAGAACCTCACCTGCGAGCAGACACCGTGGCTTGTCGGTCCCTGCGAATGGACCAAGAAGTTCATCCGCAAGGCTGTGGTATGGCTCTGCGGCGTAGTCGAGAAGCCCATCCTCAAGCTCACCTACGATGACTATATCGAGAATTCGCTGGGTGACCTGCTCGAGAAGACCGGCTGCACCTACGACAAAATCAACATTGACGTCTTCAACGACCTGCAGCACACCATTACCGGCTGGCCGGGAGGCAAGCCCAATGTAGACGATTCGACACGTCCTGCACCCTCGACACCCTTCCCCAAGCGAGTGGTAATCTTCTCGCCCCACCCGGACGATGATGTAATCTCGATGGGCGGCACATTCCACCGTCTTGTACAGCAGGGTCACGATGTTCACGTTGCATACGAAACATCGGGTAACGTGGCCGTGTACGATGATGTAGTTTTGCAGAATGTAGACACTGCTAAGGAACTCGGCTTCGGTGACCACTATGACGAGATTGTCGAGATTATCGCCAACAAGCGAAGCGATGAGCCCGAGCCGCGAGCTCTGCTCAACCTGAAGGGTGCCATCCGCCGTGCCGAGGCTCGCGCAGCCTGCCGTACACTCGGTCTGAACGACCGCACCAACGCCCACTTCCTCAACCTCCCGTTCTACGAGACGGGCGGTATCAAGAAGGGTGAGTTGTCGGATGCCGACACCCAGATTATCGTCAAGCTGTTGCGCGAGGTAAAGCCCCACCAGATATATCTGGCCGGTGATCTTTCGGACCCGCATGGCACACACCGCGTATGCGCAGAGGCTGTATTGGCAGCCCTTGAGGTAGTCGATGGTGACGAGTGGGTTAAGGATTGCCACATCTGGCTCTACCGCGGAGCTTGGCAGGAGTGGGATCTCGGAATGGTCGATATGGCGGTACCCATCTCTCCGACCGAGATGATTACCAAGCGTCACGCTATCTATCGCCACCTCTCACAGAAGGATATCGTTCCCTTCGCCGGTGATGACAAGCGCGAGTTCTGGCAGCGTGCCGAGGATCGCACCCAGAATACTGCCAATATGTATAACAAGCTCGGTATGGCCGAATATCAGGCTATCGAGGTATTTGTAAAGATGCGTTAAATAGTTTTAACATAAACAAAGATATGAGACTTATTATCGAAGAGTGTGGCAAGGAGGTAGGCCGCTGGACCGCCAACTACATCGCCGCAAAAATCAATGCACACAAGGGCGAGCGTCCCTTCGTGCTGGGTCTGCCCACAGGCTCGACCCCTCTGACAACATACGCAGCACTTATCGAGTTGCACAAGGCCGGCAAGGTGTCGTTCGCCAATGTCGTAACCTTCAATATGGATGAGTATGTAGGCCTTCCCGAGGAGCACCCCGAGAGCTACCACTCGTTTATGTGGAACAACTTTTTCAGCCACGTAGACATCAAGCCCGAGAATGTGAATATCCTCAACGGCAACGCTGTCGACCTGGAGGCCGAATGTGCCGACTACGAGCGCCGCATCGAGGCCGCAGGAGGTATTGACCTCTTTATGGGAGGCGTGGGCGAAGATGGCCACCTCGCCTTCAACGAGCCCTTCTCATCGCTCTCATCACGCACCCGCGTAAAGACTCTCACACAGGATACTATCATCGTTAACTCGCGTTTCTTCGATAACGATGTAACCAAGGTGCCCAAGCTGGCGCTGACCGTAGGTGTTGGCACCGTGCTCTCGGCTCGCGAGGTTATCGTGCTGGCTGTGGGACACAAGAAGGCTCGCGCCCTACACCACGCTATCGAGGAGTCGGTAAGCCACGCCTGGACCCTCTCGGCTCTGCAGAACCACCCAAAGGGTATCATCGTCTGCGATGAGGCTGCATGCGCCGAGCTCAAGGTCGGCACATACCGATACTTCAAAGATATCGAGAAGGATAACCTGTAAAATATACAGAGTCCTAACCCAAAGAGCTGCCGCGACAAGTGTCGGGTAGCTCTTTTTTTTTGTCGCTTTTAGAAAAAAGCTCCGCAAAACCTTTCAATCGAAACTCCGTTTCGAGGAGCTTGACAACGTGTGATTTTATTTGCGAGGATTTGGTTGTCTACGACAATATCCAAAAATGCGACAAGTGGCCTTTTTGTAAGTAAACTTCCAACAGACCACTTATCATATTTTGCACTATCCTTGCAGATAGCTCAAACCCTCAAAAAAAAATATTAGGCTTATTGGTCAAAATTAGTACATAAAATCGTTGTAATTAATTGATTTTCTTATATTTGTGCTATTTGCGTTAGAAATGGATAAAAAGTTTGCCCAAAATGTGGGCATCGCACCCTCGTCAGACACGGCTACAACGGGGG
>JBGUTM010000171.1:0-6890 GCA_045133075.1 Alistipes sp.
AAATCACAGGCGATGAGGGTGGCGTGCCCATCGACTTCAATTTCTGGATTCAGCTCCACTCGGTATCCGAGCGCGACACCCGCATCCGTCTGGTGCTCCACGCCGAGCTCAATATGATGATGCGAATGATGGTCGGAGGCAAGATTCAAGGCGCACTCGACCAGGTTGTCGAGGGTATGGCCAAATCGTTCAACTCGATACCGTACTAAACGAAAAAATAGAGAGAATTATCCATTATCACAATCGAGGCTCGTCACTCCACGAGCCTCGATTGTGTCTATTCGTGGGAAAAAGTGGGGTGTTCGTTGATTATATTTTATATATTGTATAAGGAGAGTTACTTTTGCGCGTTATTGTGCGAATTATATGAAAAGAACACTTACGATACTCTCATTTTGTGTAGCAACGCTCATCGCCTGCAACAAGCTCGAAGAGCCGCTCCGCAATGAGAATAAAACCATAAACGTATCGCTCGGCGTACCCCTCGCAGTTGAAGCCCGTACCGAGGTGGCTGATGACGGCTCGGTAATATGGGTCAATGGCGACAAAATCGCACTTTGGGCCAAAGCTACGGATAACTCCTATGCGCTCAATGGCGACATCCTCTCGATGTTGCACTACAGCAGCAATAAGCATCTGGCCTACTTCTCGGCAAACCTCCCCACAATGAGCGAGGGCGATTACACCTACTACGCTTCATCACCAGCCCCGACTGCCATAAACGGCACCAAGGCTTCGTACACGATTCCAGCGGTGCAGAATGGCACCAACAATATGGCAGACATCCTGATTGCAGCTCCCGTAACAGCTCCGCAGCTTGTGGATGGAGAGAATGATATAGACCTGCACTTCTCGCACGTTCTGCATGCCGTGAAGGTCACCATCCCCGAGGATGGCAACCTGCTCGGTAAGCCAATCACTGGCTTTAAGATGGTCTTCCCGGCCGCTGTGGTCGGCAATATAACACTCGATGTGTCGCGTCCGCGCATATCGCCATCACTATCAAACGGCTCCAATACCATCATGTTCGAGTTCCCCGAGCCCAAGCAGGCAGGCGACTCGTTCTGGGCTGTGGTTTATCCTTCATTCCTCTATGGCGATATCACCTATACCGCCTACTCGGATGGTTACGAGTCAAAGCCTAAGAGTTTCAGCATCAATAAGCAGCTGCTGGCAGGTCACATTACACCGATGAACCTTACAATCCCGACACTCAACCTCACAACGACCATCCGCTTCACGTTGGGCGACAACTACCTCGGCGAGGAGGTGGACGCATTGAGAATCAAGGATGCGGGAGGCAACACCATCTTCTCCTACGACCAGCGTAGCGAGAAGGGCTCGTTCGAGAGCATCTTTGATGGAGAGTGGAGCGTACCGGCATACTCGGGCCAGGTGCTGACTGCTGAGTTCGAGTCGGAGAGTGCTATCGTTTCGAGCAAGTTCACGATGCCCGCGCTGACCCCTTACATCACCAATGAGGTACCTGCACTGACCGTTCCATACCTCTTCTATGAGGACTTCTCGGGCATCACCGAGAGCAAGGGTTTCTCGGAGACCAACCGCTCGATCAACCCGGGAGGTACGATGCTCGACAGCTACGGTCTGCCCGGATGGAGCATTGCCCGCGGAAGTATATCTAAGGGGTTGTGTGTCAGAGTGAATTGTAGTTTCGAAACTGCTATAAGCACCTCTTCACAATATAAGGGTCAGGTGGATACGCCGGCTCTGTCGAACCTCAAGTCGGGCAAGAACGTAACCGTAAAGGTGGTATTCAACGCCGACACCTCCGAGGAGTCCGTGGCCTGCTATGTGGGCAACATCACCAAGACGGGAGCCATTAGTGGTGGAACATCCATCAGTAACGGCACCTCGATAACGATGATTTCGGCGCCGGTATCCTACTCGGACTACTTCACCGAGCGCACGGTAAATGTGCCCAACACCACCAGTTCAAGCCGTATTGCATTTGAGTCGGTTTCGCAACGCAGTGCCGACCTATTCCTGCTGGAGTACTACGATCACTATATATATATCGACAACATAAGAATTTCAATATCAAAGTAATGAAACAGTTATTAAAAGTGTTTGTATTGGCCGTCATTGTTATGGCAACGACAGCCTGCAACGACAAAGTCGAGACCCGCAAGGGCTACGGAGAGATCTGCGTAAGCGCAACCTCTTCACCCAAGGTTTCGCTCAAAGAGGTCACTGAGAGTGACAAAATCTACACGATTGAGGGGCTTACCCTCCCCGCAAGCGAACTCTTCTCGCTCGAGATCATTTCGGATGCCGACAGTTCCAAGCAGACGTGGGCGACCATCACCGAATTTGGTTCCGAGAAGCGTTACTTCCTCGAGGGCAGCTACACGCTAAATGTTGCCTATGGCGACCCCACAGTGGAGGGCTACGACATCGAGCCCTACTTTGCAGGCCAGAAGCAGATTTTGGTAGCACCGCGCCAGGTGACCCGTGCCGAGATTCCGGCATACATCGGACATTCGCTTGTAAGCGTGGAGTGCACCGATAAGTTCAATGGCTACTTCACCTCTGCCTCATTCAAAATCACCACCCTGGCAGGTGGAGAGTTCGATGTGGAGCTCCCGATGAGCCGCAAACTCTTCATTCAGCCGCAGCAGTTTGCCATTGATTGCACCGCAATAAAGCAGACTGGTGAGCAGATTACCCTTCCCAAGCAGATTTTCACCGAGGTCAATCCCCAGACTCGCTACACCGTCAAGTTTGATGTTGCGGATGCGGGAAATGCAACCATCGAGATTTCACTCAACAACACCATCGTGGGCAATGTTACCATCGACAACGAGCTCAATGACGATGCGTTACCCGAATAGAAAAAAATTGTAAGGATTATGAAGATATTTAACAAAATGGTAATGACGCTCCTGTTGGCCGCAATGGTGGCTACAGGTTGCGATGATGACGACATTCGTTATCAGGGCGAGAGCGAGAAGCCTTCGGAGAACATCGGCTATCTCTCGCTATCGGGATTGAACGTATCGGTATTGAGCGATACAGAGGTTATCACCGGCTCGGGCAAGGCTGTAGCCACCCGTGCAGATATTAGCACCAGCAACTTTATGGTCGATATCATCAATAGCGCAGGTGAGAAGTTGCACAGTTTCAAATACTCAGAGTGCCCCGCAGAGCCTATTGCTCTCGATGTTGGCAACTACACACTCAACGTCTATTCGGGCGAGATTCCCGCTATGGCTTGGGAGTCACCCGTATACAGTGCGACCAAAGAGTTCCAGATTCGCCGTCTGCAGGAGACTGCTCTTGGCAAGATTATCTGTAAACTCTCGAATATCAAGGTTTCGGTCGAGTACTCGAGCGATATCGCCGAGATTCTGGCAGATGATACCAGGGTGAACGTAGCTCTCGGTCAGAGTAATGCTAACTTCTCGTTTACCGAGAATCGCGCAGTATTCTTCAAGGCCATCAACGAGGTTAATACACTGGATTTGACCATCACCGGTAGCTTCCGCAACCCGGCAGAGGGCCAGAGTGCCAACTTCGAGATGACCTCGAAAGTAAGCAACGTCAAGGCCGGTCAGTGGCGTAAAATCACCATTATCGTTGAGCACGCCAGCGATGGTAACATTGATGTTCGTGTAGAGGTTGAGAATTGGGTATTTGACGAGACTATCACAGTCGAGACATCCTCGATGCTGATGGAGACCGTAATCCCCGATGACGAGGCTGCAAAGGATGCTCCGCAGATTATCTGGATGGACAACGATATCGACCAGCCGCTGACACTCTCGGATGCTATGTTTGACGAGCACGGTGACTGCAAGGAGCCCATCCGCATCAATGTTTCGGCTCTGAATCTGCTGGCAGGTCTGACCGTGGATATCACCTCGACAAATCCCGAGTTGGCACAATCACTTACAGCAATGGGGCTCACCTCTTCGATTGATATGTGCAACCCTGCAGGCAGCGCATCGGTTATACTCGGTGCACTCGGCTACCCCACCGGAGCAAGCGTTCTGGGCAAGGAGAGCGTAACGTATAATATGCAGGCACAGATGAAGCAGCTCAAGGAGTACAACGGTACACACTCGTTCCAAATCACCGCCACGGACGAGAAGGGTCTGACAACGACCAAGACCTTGACAATCAACGTAGGCGCAGGTGGTCCTGTGGTCACTTGGGTAGGATTCGACATTGATACTCGCTATGAGATCACCGAAAGTCTGACTGCAAACATCGAGATTACGAGCGAAAAGGGCATTGTCGGATTCACCGTAGATATTCTTTCGGACGTACTCTCGGCCGAGACTCTTCAGGGCGTGGGTCTTGATTCTCATCTTGATCTGGTAAATCCCGCGAGTGATGAGATGAACACAAATCTCACAAACCTCGGATTCCCGACTCGTGAAAATGTATTGAATCAAAACTTTGTATCGTTTGACATCACCACATTCCTCGGATTGTTGGATTTGACAGGTAACGGTAATCACGACTTTGTGATGACCATAACCGATGCAGACGGTGTAACTACCGTTAAAACATTGATGTTGTCAGATGCAGACTAATTAGATTCCCAAGATGATGAAAAAGATATTTATATACATAGGTATAATGCTCACAATGTTGGCGTGCGCCAAGGACGAGAACATTGAGCAGAACGTAATGCCTGCCGACAGCGGCGTAGTGCGTATGAGCATCGCAACCCCTAAGGGTGCGACTACTGAGGAGTACAACCCGATGGATAACTGCGCCATAAGGGTCTATAAGTATACAGACACAACCGATGACGAGGGTCAGCCCACACGCATCAAGGAGTTGATTCGTCTCTACAAGTCGGCAGAGGCCGTTCCGGCACAGCTCTCGCTTCTGGCGGGTGACTACGCAGTGCGCGTGGATGTCGGCACCAAGGCCGAGGCTTCGTTCACGGAGTTGAGCTATCGCGGCGAGGCCGACTTTACGGTCGAGGCCGGTATTGTCACCCCCGTAACCGTTGATTGTAAGTTGCAGAATAGCGTTGTGGCGGTCGTATTCGACCAGAGCATCTCGCAGAAACTCAACCTTGAGGCCTACGCCAACATCTGCATCGGTGAGGAGTACAATGCAGCAGGAGTAAACTCGGGCAAGGTTTCATACCTGCGCTTCGAGGATAGTGGCACAGGCTACTTCCTGATGCCTGAAGGCAAGACTACTCTCAACTGGTTCTTCCACGGCAAGAGCGACATCGAAGATATAGGCACAGTCGAGAAGACGGGTCTTATCGAGAATGTTGCTGCAGCAACCAAGTATACCCTCACCTTTAAGTATTCGAAGGGTCTGGGTGGCTCGCTCTCGTTCGAGATTGATGTTGATACTACCGAGGATATCTTCAACGACAAGATTGCCTTCAGTCCCGACCCGACTGTCAAGGGTGCAGGCTTCGACCCCGCACAGGTGCAGTATGTCCTAACTCAGGGCTATACCTTCAACATCGCAGCGTTGGCAAATATCAACCTGATGACTGTGACTGCAGAGGGTGAGAGCTATGACCTGCTGAACGGCTCGACAGAGGGAATCACCGTAACTCAGACCGACACTAAGCACTATGACGTAACCTTTGCACCCTCGTTCTTCGCTCCGATGACCGGTGGCAACCACGAGTTTGTATTCAAGGTTACCGACCAGGATGGTGGCGAGGCCAATGTGCCTGTGGTATTCTGTACACAGGGTATCGCGCCACTGGGTGATAACTACGACCTCTGGTTCAACACCGCAAACTTTACCGGTGTGGCATTCGACCCCGCAGCTACAAGCGTGGTTGTTAAGTACCGCCTTGCAGGTGGCGCGTGGAGCGAGCTCACCGCAGCAAATAGTGGCTCAGCGAATACATATACCGCACAAGCCAAAGATTTTGCAGCAAGCAAATCGTATGAGTATGCCCTCTTCGTCAATGGAGCGCAGGTAGGCACAATGTTGAGCATCAATACCCCCGCCGGAGCCCAGATTCCCGAGGGTGATATGGAGAACTGGACCAACAAGGACGATAAGATTTGGTGTCCGACATCGAGTCTGCTCTCGGCGACTTGGGATACAGGTAACCACGCAACCGGAAGTATCGGTGCGGGCAACCTTACCTCGCCTTCGACCGATGTTCGCCCCGGCTCAACAGGTACCAAGAGTGCCTATATGAAGTCTATGAAGGCTGCCGTGATGGGTATCGGTAAGTTTGCCGCAGGAAACCTCTTTGTCGGCAAGTTCATTCAGATTGACGGTATGGGCGGTATCGTAGACTTCGGTAAGCCCTTCACCTTCACTGCACGTCCGAAGGCTGTGAAGTTCTGGATGAAGAACAATTGCGGAACAATCAATGAGGGTAACCACACCAGCGGTATCGACCTCACCAAGATTTTCATCTGCTTGAGCAACCGCACGGAACCCTACCGCGTAAACACCAACAAGGAGGATACTCTCTTCAACCCGAACACGGCTGCCGGTGTTATCGCAAATGGTATCTACGAGAGCACTGTTTCGGTACCCGAGTGGACTGAGATTACCATCCCCATCGAATACAAGGACAACAACACAAAGCCCAACTTCCTTGTACTCACCTTCACATGTAGTGGTTATGGCGACTACTTCACCGGTAGTACCGACAGCTATATGTATATTGATGATGTTGAATTGGTTTACTAATGCAAGCAAACAAATTTATACTCACTCTGTGGATGTCGCTTATCGCGTTGCCGCTCTTCGCCCGAACGGGTGAAGAGACGGCCGCGAAGGATATCTCGTCTAAGGCGACTCCATCCACAGAGCAAGGGATACTGACACCTAACCAGCAACGCCAGCAGCGAGGCATCACCTCGCTCTCGACCGAGATAGTCCCCAAAGGGCAGTGGATTTTCGGAGGTACAGCCTCC
>JBGUTM010000172.1:0-3036 GCA_045133075.1 Alistipes sp.
CCCCCGTTGTAGCCGTGTCTGACGAGGGTGCGATGCCCACATTTTGGGCAAACTTTTTATCCATTTCTAACGCAAATAGCACAAATATAAGAAAATCAATTAATTACAACGATTTTATGTACTAATTTTGACCAATAAGCCAAATTTTATCGCCCTTAAAAGCATCTCTTTTACATACTTTTACTAACTTTGTGATACTTCCGAGTTGCACTTGTGGTAATTTGGGCAGAAGATTTTAGTAAAAGGTGTTATTGATGTTCTCTTCTGGCAAGGCTATACAAAGGCTTGATCCAAGGATAACGCAGTAAATTCTCACACCTTCATTTTTTATTTACGCTTTCTGCTGGGAATGGAAAGGCAAAACAAATTCTATTAAGGATGAAGACTTTTAGATTTATTGGAATGGCTCTGCTTGCTGTTGCCGTGGGCTTTACCTCTTGCTCTAACGATAACGACCCCGCAAATGATGGAAGTGGCAGTGGTAAGGAGAAGATCTTGACCGAAGTCAAAGCCACTTCGGGCAATAGAACAATGAAATACACATTCTCTTACGATAAGAATGGGCATTTGGCGTCAGCTTATGACGGCGATATTTACAATTACTCTTGGAGTAATAATTCAATCATTGAAACAGAAGATGATGAGTCTATTACATATCACCTCGAAAATGGTCTAATAAAAGGTGGAGAGGAGGATGATAGTGATTTTGATGTTGCTTACAACTCTTCAAAACAGCTCATCGCATTGAATTATTACGATTCAGGATCAATTGACGAAAGAGATGCTTTCACCTGAAAGTAAGTAACATAATAGACATAGCGAAAGCCAACCTACCTGATGGCAGGTTGGCTTTCCGTTTTATAAGACCCTTTAGGCAACATAGGTCTATGGTGCAAATCGCAAACTACGGCACGGGATCGTAACCGCTACCACCCCACGGATGGCAACGCATAATTCGTTTGAATGTGAGCCAGCCTCCCTTGAATACTCCATACTTGCGGAAGGCCTCCAAGCCATACTGCGAACAGGTGGGCGTAAAACGGCACGAGGGTGGTGTCAGAGGCGAAATGCAGGTCTGATAGAAGCGGATAAGCAGTATAAAGGGTAAGGCCACGATACCCCTACAAATCTTCAGCAACTGTCGACAAAATTTTGCGAACTGCATTTTCGATGGTTTTATAATCTACAACCTCCTTGGATGAATATATCAGAGCCATATCGACCGCAGCCATCTTGCCACACTCGTGCAACAGGCTCTTATTGAGTCGATAGGCCTCCTTGGTACGGCGGCGCAGCAGATTGCGCACATTGGCTCGTTTATGATTCTTTTTGGGTACCGAGAAGAGCACCTCAACCGACAAACGGTCATCACACTCTGCAAACACAACATAGCGAAACGGATAGACAAAACCTCCACTGCCATCCACAAAGAGGCGGCGGACTGCTCCGAACGAGCGCAAACGCTCGCTATGTGGAAGTCTAAAGTCGGGCATAGTAATTACACTATTATTGAAATATAGCTTCAAATATCCATTCAACTGCCCTAAAGTCGTATAACAAGAGGCTTTTCAAGGCTTGCGATACTCAAGAAACCGGAGTTTACTTATGTGTAAAGAGGATTTCGAGAGTGAGCGAAACGCAGAAAAGACCTTGTTAGACGGCTTTAGCTCGTGAACGGCTCTTCTTGGCCAGTTTGCTCTGCTGCGTGCGGATAAACTCCTCCTTGGTGGCATCCTCCTTGAGTGCCACGGGCGGAACATCCTCTCCCTTAGCCACCTTTGCACAGAAGATATCCACGGCCTTGGCAAGTGACGGAGCCTCGGGGGTGGGGGCATTAGCCCTAACATCGATGCCGCTCTCGATAGCCTTGCGCAGTGTTCCCTCTCCGAAGGTTGCAATCACAGGCAGCTTCTCGGTGCCGAACTTCTCGGTGATGGTCATAATATCCCATGGCGAGTAGAGCAACAACATATCATAGGCATTGATATCCACACCATCAACATCAGCGGCCACGGTACGTGCCAGGATTGCGGGTGTAAAGTTGATCTTCAGCGTAGTCAAGGTCTCGGGCAGCTCGGGTTTATGGGGTTCGCTCAACGCCAGCATAAACTTCTCATCCTTATGTTTCACAATGAGCTCGATAAGGCCCTTGAACGAGCCATCGGCAAACGATATCTTACGTTTACGGTATACGATATATTTCTGCAGGTAGAGAGCGATTGCCTCGGTAGTGCAGATATACTTCATCGTCTCGGGCACCGTCACGCGCGACTCCTCACAGATGCGGAAGAAGCTGTCGATGGTGGTACGCGAGGTAAAAATCACAGCCGTATGCGAGAGGATATCTACTCTCTGACTGCGAAACTCCTTGGACGACACGCCGACAACCTTAATCAAGGGGACGTAGTCAACCTGAAGTTTGTGCTTCTGCGACAACTCGTAAAAAGGGGATTTCTCTACTACCGCGGGACGGGGCTGCGAAATTAGGATCTTGCTGATTTTCAACGCTCTATTCTCTTTATAATGTTATTAACTCCTTGTTACCAGCGCCCAAATAAGTGATAATGGGAACACTTCGGCGGCGCAAAGGTACAAAATCCAATGAAAAATCGGAATTTTTTTATCAATAAAGAATACAAGTGTCTCTTTTAGAAATAGAAATACCAAAACAACACACTCCGCGATAAGGATTATATTCCATATATCTGTCAATTTTTCGGAGGATAACACTCCGAGCAGGAAGACCGGAGAGAGGGCTATGGCCGCCACAGCAAATCCTGCACGCTTCATATAGAGCAGAGCTCCCACGCTCTCCTCACTGCGAGTCACGCGCCCCACAATCCACAACAACACACTCTCGAAGAGAGCTATCGAGATAATGGCTATCAGGGTATAGAGAGCCGCCACAATCGCAATCCACCCTTCAGCCGGCGCAAGCGACTCGGGCATCCATACGGGGGCATACTTTGCAGCAAATAGCATAACGAGCATAACGCCTATTACTGAAGCGGCGTGCAGGAATGTGCGTGTAATAGC
>JBGUTM010000173.1:0-3466 GCA_045133075.1 Alistipes sp.
TGCACAACGGTTTCCGTCAGGAGTACAACGCCAGCGTATCGGCAGGTAACGAGCGCGCACAGGTTTATCTGTCGGCAGGTTACCTTGATAGCGAGGGTATCGTTGATCAGTCGAACTATCAGCGTTTGACTACTCGTTTGAAGGCAGAGTACCAGGCAAAGAAGTGGTTGCGCGTAGGTGCTAATGCAGCTTATACCAACTACAAGGGTTACCTCACAAAGGCTACCGGTGATTCGGCTTCGACTGCAAATATCTTCGCAGCTACTACCGCTATCGCTCCTATCTATCCGCTCTACGTTCGTAACGGCAACAAGCAGATTATGAAGGATAACAACGGTTACACAATGTATGACTACGGTGATAAGATGAACGCAGGTTTGGAGCGTCCTATCTTCGGTCAGTCGAACGCATTGAGTGATCACCTCCTCAATAAGAATACTTATGATGGTAACGCATTGAATGCTAACGCATTTATTGATGTATATTTCTTGAAGGACTTCACATTTACATTCAATGCAGGTACTTCGCTTGCAGAGCAGCGCTCGACAGATTTGACCAATGCATTCTATGGACAGTATGCTTCGGCTAACGGTATCATCAGCAAGACTCACGCTCGCGATTTGTCGTACAACCTCCAGCAGTTGCTTAACTACTCGAAGACCTTTGCGGATGTTCACCACATCAACGTAATGATTGGTCACGAGAACTATGTATTGAAGAGCTACTCTCTCTCGGGTTCGAAGAGCAACATGTTCTCGCCTGACAACCTCGAGCTTTCGGGTGCTGTGACTGACCGTTCGGCTTCATCTTCGATGTCGGAGTACAACACCGAGGGTTACTTTGGTCGTGTAATGTACGATTGGAACGAGAAACTCTTTGTATCGGCTTCGTATCGTCGTGATGCTTCGTCGCGTTTCCACCCCGATCACCGTTGGGGTAACTTCTGGTCGGTAGGTGCAGGTTACATCATCAGCAAGGAGTCGTGGTTCAATGTAGATTGGATCAATATGTTGAAGTTGAAGGCGTCTTATGGTTCGCAGGGTAACGACGGTATCGGTAACTACCGCTATGTTGATACTTACGACATCGTAAACTCGGGAGGTAACGTATCGCTCGTGCTTGCATCGAAGGGTAACAAGGAGATCACTTGGGAGACCAACGGTAACTTCAACGCCGGTATCGAGTTTGAGGTGCTCAAGGGCCGCTTGAGCGGTACTGTTGAGGGCTTCTACCGCAAGACTACCGATATGTTGTCGTGGTTTACCGTTCCACCCTCGTTGGGTTACTCGGGATACTACGCTAATGTCGGTGATATGGTTAACCGCGGTGTCGAGGTTGAGTTGTATGCAACTCCTATCCGCACCAAGAACGTTACCTGGTCATTGAATGCTAACCTTACCTATGTGGACAACTACATCGCTAAGCTCGATCCTTCGCGCAAGTCGATGACTACCCCCGAGGGTTACCATGGTTATCAGTCGAGCAACAATTTCTATGGTGAGGGTCTTGCACTCTACTCGTACTATATGCCTAAGTATGCAGGCGTAGAGAAGAGCACGGGTCTTCCGATGTGGTATCGTGAGTTGGACGGCCAGACCGTTACTACTACCGACTACTCGTTGGCTACCGACTACATCTGTGGCAATCCTATGCCGGATGCATATGGTGGTTTCGGTACTTCGTTGGAGTTCTATGGCTTCGATTTGACAGTTAATTTCACCTACCAGATTGGTGGTAAGATCTACGACTCGGCTTACGCATCGTATATGTCGTCACCGACTTCGTCAACTACCGGTCGCAACTATCACACTGACTTGGCAAAGGCTTGGTCGCCCGAGAATCGTAACTCGAACATCCCGCGCTTCCAGTACAATGACCAGTACAGCTCTGCTACTTCGGATCGCTTCCTCTTGGATGGTAGCTTCCTGAACCTGCAGAACATCAATTTCGGTTATACTCTGCCTCGCAAGTGGACAAGCAAGATCAGCGTAAACAAGATTCGCGTATATTTGGCTTGTGAGAATGTAGCTTTGTGGTCGCGCCGCCAGGGCTTTGACCCGCGTTTGAGCCTCACGGGAGCAAACAATGCAGCTGTTTACTCGGCAGTTCGCACCATCTCGGGTGGTCTTAACCTCTCATTCTAATAAACGCTTAAAGAAGAAAGGAGAAAAGATATGAAAAATATATTGAAAATAGGATTTGTAGCTCTGACGGCAACTGCACTTTTGAGCGGTTGTATCAAGGAGACATTCCCCACAAGCGTTGCAACATCTGATCAGGTGGCTGCCAACCCCGCAGCTTTGGAATCGCAGGTTAATGGTATCGCTGCATACGTGAATGCAATCGAGCACCTCGGTGTCAATCACTCGGAGTTCGGTTACCCCTCGATGGGTATGATTCGCGACCTTATGGGCGAGGATATGGCTACAGTATCGAGCGGTTATGAGCACTTCTCGCCTTGGATTGAGGCTCGTGCATTGAGCGATCAGTATGCATATCCCCAGCAGGTTTGGAACTACTTCACCAAGTTCCTTCTCACTGCAAACTTGGTTATCTCGGCTGTGAACGAGGCAGCGGCAAACGATGTTCAGAAGCAGTACCTCGGTATGGCTTACTGCTACCGTGCTATGATCAACCTCGATATGGGTCGTATGTACGAGTATAAGAAGAATGCTTACACTTCGGCTCCCGAGTTGGAGGGTCTGACCATTCCGATTATCCGTGAGAATTTGACCGAGGCTGAGGCTCGTAATAACCCGCGCGTATCGAAGGAGACACTCGTAGAGTATATCCTGGGCGATCTTTCGAAGGCTATCACATTCTTCAGCGATAAGGATGGTAAGAGCTCATTTAAGCGTATGAACAAGACTCAGCCCGACTTGAGTGTTGCTTACGGTTTGCAGGCACGCGCTTACCTCTGGGCAGAGGAGTACGAGAAGGCTCGTATAGCTGCGAATAATGCTCTTGCAGCAGGTTCCTACAAGGCTCTGAACGAGGCACAGGCTACTGACACTTCGACCGGTTTCAACTCTGCAACTTCGAACGATTCGTGGATGTGGTGCTCGTCACTGGTTAAGGAGGATGACGCCGTTAAGTCTTCGATTCTTAACTTTACTTCGTGGATCTCATCGGAGACTGTCTTCGGTTATGCTGCAGCAGGTCCCTACCGTATGATTGACGCACGTCTTTACAGCCGTATCCCCAACTCGGATTGGCGTAAGAAGATGTGGAAGGCTCCGGAGGGAGTTTCGATCGATCAGAAGTTCGTTCCCTCGACAGCTGACTACACCAGCGATAATATCCCCGAGTATGGTGCTATCAAGTTCCGTCCGGGTAGCGGTAACCCCGATTCTGAGGAGCCGGGTGCAATCGTAGATTATCCCTTTATGCGAATGGAGGAGATGATGCTTATCATCGCCGAGGCTGATGCTCGTCAGGGCTCATCGAAGGGTATTACCGAGTTTAT
>JBGUTM010000174.1:0-7075 GCA_045133075.1 Alistipes sp.
GTATTCACTGCGGTGCATAACCTCCTCCAGCACCTCACGCAGAATCTGTCGTGCTCGAGTAAACGAGGCTCCACTCTCAATCTTGAGCATAATTTCGACAATGTGTTCACCACGCACCCTATCCACGGGAGGGATTGTCGGTCCGAGAACTCGGCGCGAAAATCGCCGGCGCAAACCTTCGGCCAGCTCTGCTGCGGCACGGTGCAACGTAGCGGCATCGCGGTAGCGCATCGTAATACCCACCAGTCGCGAATATGGCGGGTAGAAGAACTCCTTGCGCTCGGCCGACTGCACGCGAGCCATAGACTCATAATCACCCCTGGCCACCTGCAACAAAACAGGGTGCTCGGGCTCGGAGGTCTGAATCACCACCTCGCCGTGCATATCGCCTCGGCCGCCTCGGCCTGCAAACTGCATAATGGTTTGGAATGCTCGCTCTGAGGCTCGATAGTCGGGAGCATTGAGCAGATTGTCGGCATTCAACACTCCAACAAGCGTAACTTGCGAAAAATCAAAACCTTTGGTTATTATCTGAGTGCCAACCAGAATGTCTGTTTGGCCACGTTCGAAGGCTTCGACAATACGGTTGCAGGCGCTCTCCGAGGTGAGCGTATCGCGATCCAATCGAGCTACCCGCGCCTCGGGGAAGAGGGTCGAAATCTCCTGCTCAATTTTCTCGGTTCCGAATCCCATAGCCTTCACCTCGGCGGTCTTGCACGCCGGGCATCTATGAGGTTGCGGTATCGTATATCCGCAGTAGTGGCAAACGAGTTTATTGCCGCCGTGCAGCGTGAGCGAGACATTGCAGTGGGGGCATCGCGCCGTCCATCCGCAATCGCCACACAACACAAACGGCGAGACTCCGCGCCTATTTTGGAAGAGTAGCACCTGCTCACCACGTTCCAGACGCTCCTCGATTTTGTCGAGCAGGATTTTATTGAAGTGGGACTTGCGCTCACCGCGTTTGGCTGCACGTATCGTATCCGAAATAATAACCTCGGGGAGTTGAGCCCCACCGTAACGCTCCGCAAGTACCACCTCGCGATACTTGCCCGTAGCGGCACGCACATAGCTCTCAATCGAAGGTGTGGCACTACCCAAGAGCACCTTTGCACCCTGTATATAGGCAAGCATTACCGCCGCATCGCGACCCTGATATCGCGGTGCCGGCTCAGTCTGCTTATAACTCGAGTCGTGCTCCTCATCAACAATAATCAGTCGCAGATTTCGCATTGGCAGGAATAAAGCCGAACGCGTACCCAGCACCAACTCACCCCCCTCGGAGCGACCCAGACGGCGATAAATCTCGCTACGGCGCAGGTTTGTCAGCTTCGAGTGGTAGGGTGTAACCTTCTGCCCGAAGACTCGCTTTACGCGTGAGAGCAACTGGGAGGTCATCGCTATTTCGGGCACCAGGTAGAGCACATCTCCACCCTCGGCCAATGTTTGGGCTATCAGATGCATATATATCTCGGTCTTGCCCGAACCGGTAACGCCTCGCAGCAATACGGTCTGCACCTGCTCGAAATTTTTGGTGATTTCGGCTAAAACCTCGCCCTGACGTTGGGATAGTGTAGGCATAGCCGTCTCATCGACAGCGATTGCCGAGAGCTCCATCTCTCGCTCCACAACCTCAACAAGCCCCTTCTTGCGCAGGGCCGCAACCGCCGCGGTGTCACACTCCGCACGGCGCACCTCACCCCTCTGCTCAAGCAGGGCGATGAGCTCACTTTGTCGCGGTGCGCGGCGCGACATCTTCTCACGCTCCCCGTCTGCAATCGTGCCGACCAACCGAACAAAGCTCTCCATTCGTGGTCGGAACTGCTCGCGCTCAAAGGCCTCTTCATCGGCCCCTTTGGGCTTAATGAGTGCAGGCAGAGCCACACGCATAACCTCACCAAGGGTACACATATAGTAGTCGGCTATCCACTCCCAGAAGCGCATCTGCAGAGCCGAGAGCAGCGGTTGGTCATATAGTTTTTGAGAGATTGTCTTTATGCGTTTGGCATCGGGGCGGCAATCGTGCAGACGCCACACGATACCTGTATACACAGCCTTGGCTCCGAACTGGACAGCCACGGCATCGCCCACAGAGATATCACTCCCCTCGGCGACCTCAAATGTGTAGGTCGGCTGATAAAGTGGCAACACTATATCGGCATAGAGAGGCATATTTTTCGAATGTTTTTCGTTGTGAAGGCTGGTTGCTAATTTGGGCTAAATCAGACCTTATTCAAGGCATCAAAACCCTTGCCGTATACACCCATCACCGAGCCGACCGAGATAAAGGCATCGGGATCGACCGTCTTGGCAATCTTGAGAATCATCGAGGTATCGCGCTTACGGCAGACAACCATAACAATCTTCTTCTCCTCCTTGGAGTACCAGCCCTGCGCATCGAGCAGTGTAGCACCGCGGTTGGCTTTGTAGAGCATTGCATCGGCCATAGCCTTATAGTCGTGGGTAACAATGAATATCTGATTCGAGTTGTTGTTACCCGCCTGAATCATATCGACCGTGTAGCCGAAGACCGCCACGAAGACATATCCATAGATTACGCCATCGATACCGAAGTCGCTGACCAACAGAGCCGATGCGATGATTATGAAGTCTGAGAATACCACAATACGGCCGTAGCTGATTTTGTGATACTTGTTTATGATCATTGCCACGATGTCGGTACCGCCCGTTGAGCCTCCCTGGCTGAAGCATATTGCCACACCGATACCTGCAAAGATACCACCCATAATCGCAGAGAGAAGGCGATTGTTCAGATTGAACAGATCCATTCCGCCCGGGATGAGTGTTTGCAGGGTACTCATCGCAACCGACAGAATGACAATACAGTAAATCGTTTTGATGCCGAATCGCCAACCCACGACAAAGCCCGCAATCAACAGCAATAAGCCGTTGAGTATAAAGAGAATCACACCCATCGACAACGCTCCGTCAATGATATGATAGATTAGCAGGCTGACACCGCTGGCACCGCCACCCATACAGTTTGCCGGAAGGATACATCCGATCCAACCGAAGGCATAGATAAACATACCGAGGGCCATCAAGAAATACTCCTTAACGCCCGTAAAAAATTTGCTTCCGAAAACTCCTCCCATAAACCTTTTACCTTGAAAACAAATTGTAAAAAACGATTCTTTGTGCAAAGATAATAATTTTGGTCTATCGTTATACACCCGTGACAAAATTTATACCTTCTCCAACGTAATTTCGAACTGCTACCGTGGAGTGAGGGCTGAGTGCAAAGAGTTTACACCTTTACGAGCCAAGAGAAGGATTAGCCGCAGCGAGGAGGGTTAATTGCTATTTATTTTATGCTATCAGCGACTAAACAGCTCCCCCTGATAGGCACCTCGCTCGCGTAGACGCTGCTCGAGCATTGCCAGCAGGGTCTCGTTGCGAATAAGGCCCCAATTTCGACCATAGTGGTAGCGCGGTGGTGCCTCGCTGGCAAATCGCTCGACCACGATGTCGGGGCGCAGACGGCGCAGAATCTCAATAAAAAGGTCGACATACTCCCCCACCTCCCAGAATCGGAACTGACTCGGGTCTTGGTCGTACTGCTCGGCCATAGCCGTATCCGCAAAGACCTGTAGCTGGTGGAACTTTATGGTTGTTAGCGGCAACGAGTTGATAATCTCGGTCTGCGCCACCAGCTCCTCATCGCTCTGGCCGGGCAATCCGAGGATAAAGTGAGCTCCTACATTCAGCCCCCTCTCGGCCGTCATCTCCACAGCACGGCGAGCCGTAGCGAAGTCGTGACCTCGATTTATCTGTTGCAGGGTGTGGTCGTTCACCGACTCGATACCATATTCTATGGCCACGTATTTGCCGCGTTCACGCACAAGGTCTGCGAAGTAGTCCAACTTCTGTTCATCCACACAGTCGGGACGTGTACCCACAACGATACCCGCCACCTGAGGATGAGCCAACGCCTCATCGTAGAGTTGGCGCAGACGGTCGAGCGGAGCGTAAGTGTTTGAAAAAGATTGGAAATAAGCCAAGTAGCGCGAGGCTGTACGATAGCGATTGCGGTGAAATTCGATACCCTCCTCAATCTGTTGTGTGACACTCTTCGAGGGTTGGCAGTAGGAGGGCGTGAAGGCTCCATTGTTGCAGAATGTACATCCACCTGTGCCGACCTTGCCATCGCGATTGGGGCAGCTAAAGCCGGCATTCACCGTCACCTTCTGTACCCTGCCGCCAAAGGTGCGGCGGAAGTAACCCGCATAGGAGTTAAAGGGTCTATCATCGCCCCAGGGGTGCATCTTTTGTCAATCTTTAATCCTTAATCACAAGTCCCGAATCAAAATCTAAAGACCCCAATCCGAGGCTTTGTAGGTAGTTTTCGGAGCATTCGGCACATTTGGGAACATTGTCACACCGACCAACTTCTCGAGTTCGGAGATAGAGATCATATCTTGCGCACTTACCGAAGAGCCTTTGGGCGCCTCGTGGCACTTAACAATACCCACACACTGCAACTCGTCAGAGGTACAGTTCCATACCGCCTTGCCACTATTACCCTTCTTGGTACGCAGCAGAGCGTAGTAGAACATCGTGGGGCGCGAGACATCATTGCGACCGCCAAACGAAATTTTTGCAGGAGTAGCACTATTTCCTCGCTTATCCGAGAACTTATCGAAATAACATCCTATAACCACATAGAGCGTATCGGCACACACCAGGCCGTCAATATGATCCTCCAACTTGTTCCAAGCACCACCACCGGTATTAAATGAGCCAGAGTACTGCGGTGCGATATTGGAGTAGTAGAAGACCTGTCGATTGGTAGCCGAAGAGCTCAATCGCTCTGCCGAGCCAAGCATATGGCCCTTATTGCAACCGCCACCCGTACTTTTGCTATTATATTGAATGCTTGACGGAATATCGGGATCGGGCTTGTAGGCATCGGTACGTGATGCTCCACTCTCATACGATTTATGGCGAGGAGCTGCCACCCACACAGGGCAGTGGTGCGATGCGCTAAAACATACGGTGTAATTACGCGCCTTGCCATTGCGCTGAGCATTCTTCTCGGAGCCATCGCAGAGATGGTGAGCATAGTAGTAGTCGGGATTCTCGCTCTCCACGGGGAGCTCTGCCCAACCTGAGCGATAGACACCTCCGGGCGTGGGATTGGGATTGGGTGTGGGATCGGGTGTTGTACCTCCACCCTGGCCACCCTCATCGCCGCCTTCGTTGCCACCCTGGTTGCCACTGTTATCACCCGAGCCTCCTTGCTCACCCGAGCCACCTCCATTGTCGCCACCATTACTACCACCATTGCTGCCACCGCCCTCATTTTCGACCTTATCGTCTTCGCCACCTACGCCGGGGAACGGCTCTACATCACCGCAAGCGCAAAAGAGCGACACGGCAAGAAGAAGTGTAAAAAATCTCTTCATTATCTATATCTATTCTTTATTTTTCGAATCAATCCAGATGGTCACGGGGCCATCGTTCACAAGCGACACCTGCATATCGGCACCAAACTCGCCCGTAGGCACCTTTTGGCCCAACTCCGCCTCCACACGAGCCACAAACTTTTCGTACATCGGGCGCGACACCGCCTCGGGTGCCGAACGTATATAGGAGGGGCGATTACCCTTCTTGGTCGAAGCGTGGAGCGTAAACTGGCTTACAACCAGCACCTGGCCACCCACCTGACGAACATCGAGGTTCATAACCCCCTGCTCATCATCAAAGATGCGCAGACCGAGCAGCTTTTTGACCAACCACTCGATATCTTCGTCAGTATCGGCCATCTCGATACCGACCAAAACGAGCAGGCCCTGCCCGATATGCGAATACTCCGCACCATCTATCTCGACCGCTGCGCGGCGAACTCTCTGCAAAAGGATTCTCATACTTCGCTAACTTATCGCCTCCTCGAAATAACGCCACAGATTATCACTCTGCGGTACCGACACCTCGATACGCATAGGCTCCTTGCGCACGGGGTGTACAAACTCCACAGCACGCGAGTGTAGCGAGATACCGCCATCGGGATTCGAACGCTTGGCCCCATACTTCAAATCACCCTTAATCGGGCAACCTATCTTTGCGAGCTGGGCGCGAATCTGATGGTGACGACCCGTCAAAAGTTCCACCTCCAGCAGCGTATAGCGGTCGCTACGGCACAACATTCTATACTTCAGACGCGCCTCCTTAGCCCCATTTTTGGGTGAAGCATAAACGTGTGAACGATTACTCTTACCATCGCGTAAAATCCAGTGGCGCAGTTCGCCCTCCTCGATTTGGGGCATATTCTCAACCACCGCCCAATAGGTCTTCGATATCTCGCCCTGGCGCAACATCTCATTCAGACGCGCCAACGCCTTCGATGTCTTGGCAAAGAGCACGGCACCGCTCACAGGACGGTCAATGCGGTGAACAACGCCCAGAAAGACGTTGCCCTCCTTGTGGTCGCGCACCTTCAAAAAGGCCTTAATCTCATTCTCGAGTGCGCTACTACCCGAGGGGTCGGGCTGTACCAGGTCGCCACAACGCTTGGCAACGACCATTATGTGGTTATCTTCGTAAATTAAGTCTTCGGGGTGAAACATTATTACAATTTGAATGTAAAGGGTAACAAATCTGCCGCACGCTCAACCACCGAGGCGGTACCTGCGCCCGACATAATAACACGCATCGGGCTCTGCTGTCTGCGCTCGACATCGACCAACACCTGACGGCATTGACCACAGGGATAGCACTCCCTCTCCGATGGCTCCGAAGCGATAGCCAACGCCTCGACCACATCCTCGGGATGGTTGGTCTGCAGGTAGAAGAGCAGCGAACGCTCCGCACACAGACCGGCCGGATAGACTTCACTCTCGAAGTTTGCTGCACTCATAATCTTACCGCTACGCAGACGAGCTGCCGCGCCAACATGAAAGTTTGAATAGGGGGCATGTGCCTGCTTGAGAGACCTCTGCGCCTCCTCGACAAGAGTTCGATCATTGACCGGCATCTCCTCGATCGAAGCATAGTGACAATAATTTATTTCCAATCTTTTCTCCATAACAAAAATATGTTTTGGTTCAAGGGATAC
>JBGUTM010000175.1:0-1712 GCA_045133075.1 Alistipes sp.
CTTTAATACGGGTATGCTGCGCCGCGAAACATTCCTGTTGAAGCGTAAGTTCTTCGACATCTACTCTCGTTATGACCAGAATTTCGATGACGAGATTGCCAATATCGAGGATGATAAGCGCGAGGCTGCCGAGCTGGCTGCACGCAAGTATTATAAGGTGCGCTCGGGTGATACATTGAGTGGTATTGCCGTGAAGTACGGAACAACCGTTACGCGCATTTGCCAGCTTAATGGTATTAACCGCAATGCGATATTGAAAGTGGGTAAGACTTTGAGAGTAAAGTAGACACTCTCTGACAAGACTCTTTGGAAATTATTTCCCTTTTTATTGAGTGCTATTTAATTAGGGGAGGATAATGAGATTGGGGAGGCCATCGGCCTCCCCAATCTTAAACTCTTAATCGCTCTGAATTTCTTAACACTCCTCAACCTTCTAAATGGTCAATGGCTATTTGGTGTAGCTACGGCTGCCGAAGATTTTGGAGCCGACACGCACCATTGTCGAGCCGCACTCCACGGCCAGAAGGTAGTCGTCCGACATTCCCATCGAGATAATATCGAACTGCTTGCCAAAACTTGGGGCGAGCTCTGTGTGGTGGGCGGCAAGACGCCCGAAGTCTGCGCGTATGATAGCCTCGTCCTCGGTGTTGGTGGCGATGCACATCACTCCTCGCACGCGGATATTCTTAAGATCCGAGAGGGCACCGCTGCGTACAAAATCGAGCAGCTCGCTCCACTCCCATCCCGACTTACTCTGCTCGGCGGCAACGTGAATCTCCAACAGACAATCAATCGTGCGGCCGCACTTGATGGCCTCCTTGTTGATGCTCTCCGCAAGGCGTGCACTATCGACAGAGTGAATCAATGCAACGAAGGGGGCGATATACTTCACCTTGTTGGTCTGTAGGTGGCCTATCATATGCCACTCAATATCGCGTGGTAAAGCCTCGAATTTAGCCTTCAACTCCTGTGGTCGGCTCTCTCCAAAGATGCGCTGGCCACCATCGTAGGCCTCACGGATAGCCTCTGCTGGGTGGGTTTTCGATACGGCCACAAGCGTTACACCCTCGGGTAGCGAGGCGCGGATATCTCGGATTCGGTCGGTAATAGTCATAATCTTGCCATTTTGCTAATGCAAATGTAGAGAAAGAAAACGGTTTTTCGAAAATTTTTATTACATTTGCTCATATTATGGACTAATGTAAACAACGTGAAAATATGAAAAAACTGATTTTAACACTTCTCTTTGGTGTGGCGGCGTGGAGAGCCGATGCCTGCACCAACTTTATCGTGACCAAAGGCGCTTCGGCTGACGGCTCGGTGATGGTCAGCTATGCTGCCGACTCACATCAGCTCTATGGAGCATTGTACTTCGTGCCGGGCGGTAAGTTTAAGGCCGGAGATATGCTCCGCGTGGAGGAGTGGGATACGGGCAAGTATCTGGGTGACATCCCGCAGGTGGCCTCGACCCATACCACCATCGGAAATATGAATGAGCACTCGCTCATTATCGCCGAAACCACATATGGTGGCCGTGCCGAGTTGGAGGATCCGAATGGAACGATGGACTACGGCTCGCTGATATATATCGCCCTGCAACGTGCCAAGACCGCACGTGAGGCTATCGCCGTTATTGCCGACCTGGCTGCCACTCACGGCTACGCATCGAGCGGTGAATCCTTCTCGATTGCCGACCGCGATGAGGCGTGGAT
>JBGUTM010000176.1:0-10698 GCA_045133075.1 Alistipes sp.
ATGTTGAGCGAGGTGGATCACAAGATATTTAACAAACTCGGTGTGGGGCTTACCTGTGACCCGGTGAAGAAAGTAGAATAGTAATGTAATGGTGCAAAAAGTAGAGCTTTTTGCGTATAAAAGATGGGCGAGAAATATAGATTTCTCGCCCATCTTTATATATCGTAGTAGCTATTTTTGCCACTTTGCGGTGAAATCGCGTAACCACCTCATCGCAAAGCGTGGTAACATCAAACAGAAGGGGATAAACAACCTCATCCACCAGTCGGGAACGATACACTTACGCTTGCGCCACAATGAGTTCAGGCCTCGGCGTGCGCAGAACTTCGGAGTTGAGAGGGCGTGCAACTTCAAGCCGATGCCCTGCCACTTCTTCGTCAGTCCGTAGAGGTCGGTTGCAATTCCACCCGGACATACAGCCGTGACGTATACTCTCTTCTCGCGCATCTCCTTGGCATAGGCCACCGAGAAACTCTTCAGATATGATTTGCTTGCGCTATACAACGACAACCCGGGGAATGGCATCCATATCGAGAATGAAGACATATTGAGGATGTAGCCACCACCGCGCTTCGCCATATCGTTACCATAGAGTTGGCAGAGTAGGGTATTGGTCACATCGTGCAACATAATGGTTCGCTTGATGCGCTCGGCAGGTGTGTCGGCAATATCGCAGAAAGAGAACATTCCGGCATTGTTAATGAGCACATCGACCTTCAGTCCCTCCTGCTCCGTCCACGCAAACAACTCCTCGGCGGCAGTCATCGTGGCCAAATCCTTGGGGTGAACGATAACCTCGATGTTATACTTCTCGCGCAACTCCGCAGCCAGCTCCTCGAGCAGCGACTCGGTGCGGCTGACAATGATGAGGTTATATCCCAGTGCAGCAAGCTGCACAGCATACTGGCGACCAATACCTGTCGAAGCACCCGTCACGAGTGCCCTCTTTGTTCCTCTGATAACCTCTCCTCGGCGCATTATTAGTCGATTTTTGCAAGTTCCTTCCAGATTTTGTCGGGAATGGGCTCCTTACAGTTGTGGCAACACTGCATATCCTTCGAGTACATACGCGCAATACAGTAGTCACGATGGTCACAACCCGAGCGAGTGGTGATATCGCCCTCCTTCATCTTATTGACAAAGGCAGGGTCGTTGATAAGGCAACGCGCCATCTGAACCATCTCAAAGCCCGCATCCAGCACCTCTTCGATACCCTCACGCGACACGATACCGCCTACATATACGAGCGGGCCCTTCAATGCCTCGCGGAACTTCTTGGCATTCTCGAGGAAGAAGCACTCCTCGAACTTGTAGTCCTTGATCATCCATTGGCCGAACAACGAAACCACAATCTTCTGAAGCCATTCGTTCCAGCCCATATAGTAGCCCATAGTTTTTGTCGGGATACGACCACGCATAACCACCATCGGGGCGCGTGATACGAAGCCCGAAGAGAGCACAATACCATTGACACCAAACTTCTCAATCTCCTTTGCAATCTCGATGCTCTCGGGAATCTGGATACCACTCTTGAATCCATCTTCCATATTATGCTTAACCAGAACGGCCATATTCTCCTGTGCGGCGGCCTCCATAACCTCGGTCAAACACATCTTCATAAAGCGCATACGATTCTCGAGCGAGCCGCCAAACTCATCACGGCGGCGGTTGGTCCAAGGCGAGAGGAACTGCGAAATCAGGTAGCCGTGACCTGCGTGTACCTCCACGCTGTCGAATCCAGCCTCGTGAGCCGTGTGGACAGCCTTACCGAAATCCTTTGCGGTCTGGATAATGTCGGCGTGGGTCATACGGCGGTGGAAAGTGGGCGAGTAGAGATTAAATCCATTCGATGCCGATACGGGGAAGCTGCCGGCTGTAGACCAGTGGGTCATATTTCCGCAGTGTCCGATTTGGATGCCAACGGCAGCACCCTCAGCGTGTACGGCATCGGTGATATCCTTCAGTGCGGGGACAATCTCGTCACGCAACCAGAGTTGTGAGTTGAACGACACGCCACTGCGATTGACCGAAGCGTAGGCGAGGGTTGTCATACCGACACCGCCTTTGGCCACACTGACGTGGTAATCTTTGAGGGCCTTCGTAGGTCCGAAATCTTTACCCATCGACTCGAATGCAGCCGAGCGAATCGTGCGGTTGCGAAGCGTTACGGGACCCATCTGATATGGGGTAAAAAGTTTAGAATCGTCAATATTTTGTGCCATTACTTGAAACTTTACAGGGGTTTAACTTCAAGTTGTATTGTTTGATTAGATATCTAATAGATAAACGGGATGATGCGTTTACGCTTGAGCGAGGTGAACTCCTCGCCGAACTCTTTCTCGTATCGGTTGTAGAGCGAACGTGCGCGGGGCGCAAGATTCGCGAATGTCCACCAGGCGAAGACCACGCCCGACCACGACCACGAAGCGATGGCAAAGCCCACCCACTCCATAAACTCACCGAAGTAGTTTGCCGAAGAGACATATCGGAACATTCCACCCTTCGGGATGTAGTGCTTCGAGTCGCCCGGCTTGCGAAGGTGGCGGATGATGTAGTCCGACTGCAAGTTTACAATAAATCCGAAGAGGAACACCGCCAAGCCGATGTAGAAGTAGGGCTTCGAGAACCAATTGGCATAGTAGTTTTCGGGTGAAACATAGAACAACCAGCCGCCCTGCATCAGTGCATTGAGCGTATTGAAGGTCATACCCATAAGTACAATGCCGAAGGGCATCTTCGAGTTGCCGCGAATGAGCATCGGGAAGATGAACGAACGCTGGAAGTAGTGGGTTTGGAATATCAATAGCAGAGCCAGCAATACGGGATTGCAGATCCTATCCGAGCAGAGCCATAGTGCCAGCATCGCAAAGAATACGGGAGATTCCATCAATACCCAGCCGATACGGTTGGGCACGGGGAAGCCATATTTGGGATTAAAGAGATAACCGTAGCCTGCCTCAAAAAAGTAGAGTGCTATAAAGACGAATAGCGCGATAACGGCCATTACAACGAGAAAAAGGCTAAAGTTATTCTCGAGAAAAATTGCAAAAGTGTTCATTATTCTGTTCTCTATGGTTTATTGACGTATAACTTTGCAAAGATATGTAAAATTTTGCTTATTACACCATAGGTGTATAAGGAATTTTAGCCAACACTGCCGGATAAATGTTCAAAAAGGCCAAAAATGGGATGCTGGCTTTGGGTTGAGTGTGGTCGGATTAGGCAAATTAAGAGGTTTGAGAATGGCAGAGAGCCGGCGCGAAATAGCCTTATTGCATTGGCTGTTGGTTATATTATTGACGAATTTGAGGAATGATTATAGGGAGTTTAGGGAATTCGTACATATAGTACTGCTATCCCTAAACTCCCCAAACTTCCGAATCTCTCTAAATTTCCTATTAAACCGCACCGAGCCTCCCGGCCTCTGTGGAGCGATTACTCCACATACAGTACCAGACCCTTAAGATATTCACCCTCCGGATGATAGATGTTTATCGGATGGTCGGTAGGCTGGGTGAGTTGGTGGAGGATACGCACCTTGCGGCCGGCGATGGCGGCAGCAGTAAATACTGTGGTGCGGAACAACTCCTTAGATACCGCCTGCGAGCAGGAGAAGGTGAAGAGAATACCGCCACTCTTAATCTGTGACAACGCTCTTGCATTCAGACGCTTATAACCCTGCATGGCATTGCCCAAAACCTTGTGGTGTTTTGCAAATGCGGGCGGGTCGAGTATAATCATATCGTATTTGTCGCCGATATCCTTCAGATACTCCACAGCATCGCAAGCGAGCGAGCTGTGAGGAGCATTTTCGCCAAAGTTGAGTTTGATATTCTCATCCACCAGGCGTATAGCCCTCTCTGAAGCATCAATCGAGCAGACCTCCTTGGCACCGCCGGCGAGTGCATATACCGAGAAACCTCCGGTGTAGCAGAAGGTGTTGAGAACTGTTCTGCCTGCCGCATATCGACCCACAAGTTCGCGGTTGAAACGCTGGTCGATAAAGAAACCCGTCTTCTGACCTTCCTCCCAGTTTACCAGGAACTTATGTCCATTCTCGAGTACCACGTTATCCTTATCAGCCGAGCCGTAGAGATAGCCATCTATGGGGTTGAGATTGGCCTTAAAGGGGACGGTCTGCGAACTCTTGTCGTATACTGCCGTAATCTTGTCGCCAAAGACCGCAACAATAGCCTCGGCAATCTGGTGGCGCGAGCGATACATACCCACCGAGTGGCACTGCACCACGGCTACGCTACCATAGATATCGACTACCAGTCCCGGGAGATTATCTCCCTCGCCATGGATAAGACGATAGCAGGTGGTATGTTCGCAGTCGGTCAATCCGAGTGTGCGGCGTACATCGTATGCACTGGCGATACGCTCCTGCCACCACTCGGAGTTAATCTCCTGTTGCTCGAACGACAGCACACGCACGGCGATAGAGCCTATTTGATAATGTCCGCGTGCGAGGAAATCGCCCTTCGCGGAGTAGAGGTCTACGATATCGCCCTCGGTGATGGTGTCTGCATTTTCGATGTTGTAAATCGCACCCGAGAATATCCACGGATGGCGGCGTTGCAAAGACTCCTCTTTGCCTCGGCGTAAAAATATCTTTGGAATTAGCATAGCTTCTAAAAGTTTATCCTCACAAAGGTAGCTATTTTCTCCCAAATAGCAAAACTCCAAGTTCTTTAATCTCCCTACAACAATTTTGAATTTTGGATTCCGCATTTTGAATTATTTTGTTATCTTTGTGGCGGAAAATTCAATTTTTAACCTTATAAAACACAAACACAATGAAAGAGGCTATTGCAATTCTTACCGGTGGCGGTCCGGCTCCGGGCATGAACACGGTTGTCGGCAGCGTTGCCAAGACATTCCTTGCGAAGGGTTATCGCGTTATTGGTCTTCACCACGGCTATTCGGGTCTTTTTAACCCCGCACCCCGTCACGAGGACCTCGACTTCGAGAAGGCAGACTTTATCTTCAACCAGGGTGGTTCGTATCTCACAATGAGCCGTTTCAAGCCCACCGACAAGAATTTCGAGGAGGATTTCAACCTCTCGTTCTTCACCGAGAACAACATCAAGTTGCTCGTGACCGTTGGAGGTGATGATACCGCATCGACTGCTAACCGCATCGCGAAGTTCCTCGAGGCAAAGAAATATCCCATCGCTAACATCCACGTTCCCAAGACTATCGACAACGACCTTCCGCTCCCCGCAGGTACTCCGACCTTCGGTTACCAGTCGGCAAAGGAGGGTGGTACGGTTATCGGCCGCGCAGTATACAACGATGCTCGCACCTCGGCTAACTGGTTTGTCGTAGCAGCTATGGGTCGTTCGGCCGGTCACCTCGCATTCGGTATCGGCTCGGCTTGCCACTATCCGATGATTGTCATCCCCGAGATGTTCAATAAGGCTGAGATTACCGTTGAGAAGATTGTAAACCTCGTGGTTTCGGCCATTATCAAGCGTAAGATTATGGGTATCGACTACGGTGTTGCGATGATCTCGGAGGGTGTATTCCACGCTCTGAGCGATGAGGAGATCAAGAACTCGGGCATCAACTTTACCTACGATGACCACGGTCACCCCGAGCTCGGTAAGGTATCGAAGGCTCACATCTTCAATGAGTTGCTCGAGAAGAAGCTCAAGACCCTCGGCATCAAGGTTAAGTCGCGTCCCGTAGAGATTGGCTACGAGGTACGTTGCCAGACCCCGATTGCATACGACCTGGTATACTGCTCGCAGCTCGGTATGGGTGTGTACAAACTCTTCTCGGAGGGTAAGACCGGCTGTATGGTCTACATCTCGCAGGAGGGCTTCGTATCGCCTCTCTACCTGAAGGATCTCCAGGATCCCACTACCGGCAAGATTCCTCCCCGCTTGGTTAATATCGAGTCAGACAAGATTCAGCAGGTTATTGCCAACATTATGCACTACGTAACTCCCGCAGATTACGAGGCTGCAAAGGCATACGTTGCTAATCCCGAGGAGTTTGATTTCCACAAGATCTTGAACTGGTAAACGAGATTTTTTCTCAAAAAAAACGGAAGGTGAAGAGTTCATCTTCCGTTTTTTTATTACCTTTGTAAAGAAAGGAAACCTAAACAATTTATACCACTATGAAAAAACTAATCTTCACACTTGCAGCGACCGTTGTGGCTATGGGTGCATCGGCTCAGCACTACTACACTGATGCCAACAACCACGAGATGCTACACATCGGTCAGCCTCGCACTCAGCAGCGCACTAACTTTGTCGTTCCGCAGATCAATGGCTACAATATCTATAAGGCCGACCTGCACACCCACACAATCTACTCGGATGCGCACGCTTCGATGAGTATGCGACTTGCCGAGGCTTGGCGTGATGGTCTGGATATCTATGCTGTAACCGAGCACGCAGAGTATCGTCCCCACGAGAAGGACTATGTCGAGTGGATGAAGGGCTACCTGCCCGAGGGCACCAAGGCCGAGAATAACTCGCTGGTAAACAAATGTGCGAACAAGAAGGGCATTTTGGTCGATTTGAATCTTCCTTACCGTCTGGCGGTTAAGGCAGCCGAGAAGTATGGCATTACTATTATCCCCGGTATCGAGGTTACTCGCACTCCCAAGACTATCGGCCACTACAACGCCCTCTTTATCAAGGATGCAAACACGATTTACGATGCAGACCCCGAGAAGGCAATCTGCAACGCTCGTGAGCAGGGTGCAATAATTATGCACAACCACCCGGGATGGACTCGCAAGGATCTGTCGATGACCGAGTTCGAGCAGAAGGTTTACGACAAGGGTCTGATTGATGGTGTGGAGATTATGAACACCGAGGAGTTCTATCCCAAAGCTATCGATCGTGCCAAGCAGTACAACCTCTTTATGAGTTCCTGCACCGACATTCACCAAACCACGGCAGAGACTTACGGTGTCAATGGCGAATATCGCAATATGACGCTTATTTTGGCTAAAGACAAGTCGCTCGAGTCTATCCGCGAGGCCTTGGAGGCAAAGCGT
Organism: Alistipes sp.; assembly: GCA_045133075.1. Classification (GTDB taxonomy): domain Bacteria; phylum Bacteroidota; class Bacteroidia; order Bacteroidales; family Rikenellaceae; genus Alistipes. The sequence goes on from JBGUTM010000176.1 coordinate 7,022, forward strand.
ACACTTGCATTCTCGTTCGGCACGCTGGCCGGTGATGAAGAGTTGCTCCGCGCTCTGTTCCTCGCATCGGTAAAGGTTACCCCCACAAATGTAACCGAGAAGCGCACTTACGTTCAGTTGGAGAATAACTCTTCGATTGACTTTGTTATCCGTCAGAGGGAGGGCTCAAACACCCTGGTATTGAAACGTCACTCTTCGATTCTGATTCGTTGCGCAACGGCAGACGCTCCGCAAATCACCATCGAGAACCTCTGGTGTGGCTCCGAGAAAAAGGTTGTGATTGACCTGGCTCCGTTCATTGTAAAATAATTCAACAGATAAATGGTTATGAAGAGATTAATTCTTACCCTTGCAGCCATCGTGTTGGCGCTGGGTGCATCTGCACAATACTATCAGAATAAGATTAACCCCGACATTATTCACATCACTGAGCCACGCACACAGCAGAGGGTAAACTTCGAGATTCCGCAGGTGAATGGTTACAACGTCTACAAGGCTGATCTGCACACCCATACCATCTTCTCGGATGGACAGATGACCATCGACTACCGCATCCGCGAGGCGTGGATGGATGGTTTGGATATATATGCCGTGACTGAGCATATGGAGTATCGTCCACACGAGGAGACCTTCATTAAGTGGATGAGGGGCTATCTCCGTGATGACGTGAAGGGTGCCAAAAACCACCGTGTAAACTACTCGGAGGCTGATGCCGATGGTATCCAGGTAGACCTAAACCTGCCTTACGAGCAGGCCGTCAAGTTGGGTAAGCAGTTTAATGTCACCATCATTCCCGGTATTGAGGTTACACGCGCGCCCAAAACCATTGGACACTTCAACGCATTGTTCATCAAGGATGCAAACGCCATCTTCGACAACGATCCCGAGAAGGCTATCCGCAATGCCCGCAAGCAGGGTGCTCTCATTATGCACAACCACCCGGGCTGGTCGCGCACAAGCCTCGATATGACCGAGTTTGAGCAGAAGGTCTACAAGAAGGGGTTGATTGACGGTGTGGAGATTATGAATGGTATCGAGTTCTACCCGAAGGCTATCGAGCGAGCAAAGAAGTATAACCTCTTTATGGCCTCGAATACCGACATTCACCGCACATCTTACGAGGTTTACCAGATGAATGGCCACTATCGCAATATGACCTTTATCTTTGCCAAGGATAATACACTCGAGTCTATCCGCGAAGCTCTGGAGGCCAAGCGCACGTTGGCCTATTCGTTCGGTACGGTTGCCGGTGACGAGAAGTTGTTGCAGGATCTCTTCAACGCATCGGTCAAGGTGGTCTATTCAGCAGTGGAGAAGCCGGGCCGTATCTACTTGCAGTTTGAGAATAAGAGCTCTATCGACTTCCTGATTCGCCTGGGCGATAATGGAGATCTGGCTCGTCTGGAGGGTGGTAAAAGCATCTTCCTACGCCACAAGGAGGGTAACGGCACAAACCTCGTTGTCGAGAATATGTGGAGCGAGAAGGGTCGGACCATCACAATCGACCTGAAGCCCTACCTCGAGGCTGCAAAGTAAGCTATAAGTATAAACTCAAAAAAAACTCCGGTCACATCAAGGCCGGAGTTTTTTTATCGGTTATGGATATTATCCAATCGGATAGTTTTGAATAAGCCTTGTACGCTCTGCGCTCCAAGCCTCGGCGAGGGTGAGGTAGAGATTGAACGACTGCTCGGCACGAGTATCATTTCCTCGCTCGGTATAGAGCAGATGCGCCATAATGATATGTCCACACATCTCGACTAAACGTCGCTGGTGAAGCGTGAAGGTGTCGCTTCCGCGCTGGGAGCAGTAGGCCACAGCCTGATCGATCTCCTCCATAAGGCAGATAAAACGCTTGGCAATACTCTTATCCTCAATGGTGGATATACGCTCACGCATAGCCGAAAGTAACTCTCCGTTGGAGATGTATTTGGCCGCGGCCACCACCTGCAACTGCGATGTTCCCTCATATATGGTTGTCACGCGGGCATCGCGCCAAAGACGAGCCACGTGAAAATCCTCGATTACACCCGAGCCGCCAAATACCTGAATAGCATCGTAGGTCACGCAATTGGCGTATTCGCTTGCGAAAAATTTGACTATGGGCGTCAGCATATCGGCATTGAGCATTGCTCCCTTAAGACGTTCGCGCTCGTTATCCGTCAAACTTTCACGTTTGGATTTCTCTGTATAGCCTCGTGCCAGATCTACAAAACGAGCTGTCTCGTATAGCAACGCTCGCGAAGCATCTGTCAGCGACTGCATCATCGAAATCATCTCTGCCACGGCCGGCAGTTCGATAATCGGGACTCCAAACTGCTTACGCTCGGCGGCGTATTTGAGCACCTCGCGCAATGCAGCCTCCGAGATACCTACTGCCTGTGCGCCGATACCCAGACGGGCTCCATTCATAAGCGACATCACATACTTGATAAGGCCCAGACGGCGCGAACCTACGAGCTTGGCAGGTGCATTGTCGAATAGAACCTCACAGGTGGGAGAGCCCTTAATTCCGACCTTACGCTCTATGCGGCGTACCGAAGCTCCGCCCCAGCTCTTGTGGTATATGAAGAGCGATAGGCCTCGGGCATCGGTCGTGCCCTCCTCGCTGCGTGCCAGCACGAGTTTTATATCAGCATCTCCATTGGTGATAAATCGTTTCGTGCCGTTCAGACGCCACATCTGCACCTCCTCATCCCACGTTGCGCGAAGAGATACTGATTGCAGGTCACTGCCGGCCTCGGGCTCGGTCAAGTCCATCGAACAGGTCTCACCGCGGGCAATACGAGGCAGAATATCCGCCTTAATATCTTCGTCAGCAAACTTCTTGATGGTCTCGGCGCACTCCTGCAAAGACCATATATTCTCGAATCCGGCATCGGCACGGGCCACCATCTCGGCAGCCATCGTAGCCACTACAACCGGGAAGTTTAAGCCGTCATAGCGGCGGGGTAGTGACATACCATAGAGCGAAGCCTCGGTGAGTGTGCGGTGATTCTCCTGTGTACCTCGGGCATAGCATACGCGGCCATCCACAAACGAAGCCCCTTCGCGATCCACCTCGGCTGCATTGCGAGCAATTACCTCGGCACAGATTTTACCTAATAGGTTCAGTACGATATTGTAACACTCCACCGCATCGTCAAAGTCGGTGGGGGCATAGTCATACTCCGCACTCTCGGCATACTCCTTCTCATAGAGAGCGACAATCTCGGGCATTACAGAGTGCGCGAGGTGTCGGCACAGAGATTTGTTATCTTCGTAAAAATTGCTCATAAAGGCTATCTGTCGGGGTGTTATGATTCGTAATGGAGTCGATAAGGCGCAATAACTCCTCGCGGGCATCGCCCACGATAACTTGCTCGGCCACTCGGTTTATCGGAGCCTCCGCATCGCGATTTATTGAGATTATATGCTTAACATCGCGGACGGCCGCAAGGTGTTGCAAGTGCCCCGAGATGCCTACTGCTATATATAGCTCGGGGTGCACCTCTTTACCCGTAATGCCAATCATCAGCGCAGGTTCACAAAAACCGGCATCCACAGCGGCTCGGGTTGCCCCCACCTCGCCACCCAGCAACTCGGCCAGGCGGTAGAGTAGTGCGAAGTTCTCACGACTGCCTACACCATAACCTCCGGCTACAACCACTGTAGCTCTCTCGAGCGGGGTGTGGGTC
>JBGUTM010000177.1:0-17450 GCA_045133075.1 Alistipes sp.
AGCGAAGCGATGCCCTCGCCCGTGAACTCCAAACGAGCAGCACCCCAATAATTCACCAAAATTGCGGGGCGGTCGGTAGCCGCAGCCACCTCTTCATCGAGTTCGATACTCCAACGCTTACCAGTCTTCTCGGTCACGGCATAGTTCCAGGCTGCGCTGACACCTACGCTGGCAGCTCCCGAGTATACCCTATATTGCACTCCCTCATTCTCTCCGAAGGGAACGTATGTTCGTTGCACTCCCTTACCGGCCTGGAAGCTATAGGCGCAAAACGCTGCAGGAGTACCCTCGGTATTGTTGAGTGTGAACCACGCCGTACCTGCCAGCGATGGGTGTATAAACTCCCAAACGGGATGACCCTTTGAGGTGGTGGTCTTCACCGTTCGATCCATATGTGAATGACCGATAAGGAATGTTACAGGATAATCCTTGAAAATATCCATAACCCTATCGCCATTCTCCATTGCCACCTTATCACCGGCATTAAACATCGGGATATGCTGCACCACAACAATACCCTTGACCACACTGCGGTCGATAGCTTGAATATCTTTACGCAACCACGCAATCTGGCGCGAATCGAGTTTATTGACATAGCCGCCGGCATTGCTGGTCTCGATAAAGGTATTGTCGAGTACGACATAGTGCTCCGTGCCGAGATTGAACGAGTAGTAGGCCGGACCCAATGTTGCGGTATAACTCTTTCGTGTAAGGTACTGGGTCTCATCAGAGCAGGCTACCAGGCCAACATCCTTAGGGTTATTGTGGTCGTGGTTACCCATAGCACAAAAAATCGGAAAATCGCAGGTTGTATCATCCCTAAAGTCGGCAAGCGAATACTTCTTCCAAGCCTCGCTTTGGGTCATATCGCCCAGGTGAACACCATAAACCGGTCCCTGCGCCCTACATTCAGCGGCATACGCCTTCCACTTCGGCAGGAATGTCTCTCGATAAAGTACACAGTCATTATTTGACTGGAACTTACCATTTCCGCCCAGAACGTGCGAGTCAGCAATAACCAACAACGTATAGTTCGACTGATCGACTCTTTTAAGTTGGAAATCTATCTGCTGGACATCCTTCGCGCTCTTATCTATCGGTCTCCAATACTCCGAAGCGACACCCGTCATCTTCACGGGTTCGTAACCCGATGGAATAGAGATGTAAACAAAGTTGAATTCGTGGTGAGTGATGTTGCTCTGAAGCCAATAACGTCCGTAAGCATCGGTCTTAGTAACATTGGTACCATCCGACACCACAACACCGGCAAGGCCGCTGTCATTGCACGTAACCATACCCATAATGGTTGCATCCTCCTTTGGGTAGAGTTTCCCATCATTCGCATCGTCACCGTTGTCGGTCAGACCATTAGTACAACCGACAAACAGTAACGATGTCACCAAAAAACCAAAAAATTGTTTCCAATATACTATTCTCATTGTAGAACAGCCTTCAATAAAGTCCTCAGACTACAACCCTACTTTGCCCTCAATGTCAGAGTGCGTGTAACACCAAACTCATCTACCAGAGTGGCGGTTATCGTAGCAGTAGCATCTTTGGGTATATACTTCCAGATGTGCTGGCTGGAATAGGGTTGTTGCCAGCTCGGGCCTTCGGGATAAGTATTGTTGCACAATATCGAGTTGCGATCGCTCGAAGCCATAGACTCATAGAACCAGGTGCGATACATCGGGTCGTAAACACCATGCTTGGCAGTACCCACTCCGCCGGTCGACTCCTTGAAAGTAACACTCTTGGCTCCCCACGCATTGACAATCACGGCAGGTGAACTCTTCGTGTTATCATCATCCGCCGCCTTCTTTGCGATGAACGAACCCTCGGTGATAGTGTATCCCGAATCCTTTCCGTATGCGCTGTAACTCTTTCCTTCATTCTTGTCAAAGGCTACAGTATTGCGCGATGCGGTTTTACCATTGGCAAAGGTATAGGCTACAAACGAAGCAGGTGTTCCGTCCGTACAACTCATCGAGTCGTGCCAAGCAGTACCCATCAATGCCGGAGTGAGATACTCGCGAACAGTCTTGCCATAGGTCGGAGTGGAAGTCTCCTGGTAACGCGCAATGTGCGAGTGACCGATAAGCAGCGTCACAGGGAATGTCTGGACAATTTCCATAACCGCACGTGCATTGATCATTGCATAACCCAAATTTGCATAGTAGAACTGGCTATGAGCACAAATTACGACACCCTTAATTTTGGTCTTGTCGATATGCGCCACATCATAACGCAACCACTCCAACTGTATGGGATCAATCTTAATCTTATATCCCTCGGCCGTAGTGTCGTTATAGTTGTTCGCACCCGAATCGCTATCCAAAACAAGCGTATTATCGAGTACGATATAGTGCTCCGTACCAATTTCGAACGAGTAGTATGCCGGGCCGAGAATCGAAGTAAACGATTTACGCGCCAGATGCTGATTGTTCTCGGTCAATTGTGATACTCCCGATATTTTGCCACTTGTCGAGGAGGATTTCGGGGTATTGTGGTCGTGGTTACCCATCACATTGAACACAGGCACCTTCGATGCCGATGTGTCGGTGCGATAATGACTCAGCGAATAGGTATTCCAGCAATTCACCTGCGACATATCGCCCAGATGAATACCATAGACCGGTCCCGAGCACGATGTTGCATACTCGTTCCACTTGGGGATAAATGTTCCCGTATAGAGTGAGCGGTCGAGGGTCGAGCACCAGTTCGCAGCACCTCCTGTAACGTGTGAGTCGGCCATCGTGAGAATGGTGTAGTTCGACTGGTCTACCTTCTTAAGCTGGAAGTCGTGAACCTGCATACCAGAGCTATTCTTCACAGCCGAGAAGAATGCCGGCGAGAGATTCTTCTTGCCCACAGCCTCATAACCCGAGGGGATAGTCATACGGATATTGTCAGCCGTAGATGTGTCGATCTTCAGGTAGTATGTTCCGTGAGCATCGGTCTTGGTCACAGTCACGCCATCCGACACGACAACACCCTCCACGGGCATACCCGCACAGGTCACCGTACCCGTCACATTGGCATCAGCCGGCACATCCGTAAGATCGACCTTACGTACCTCGACATTGTCGATGTGGTAGACCATATATCGCGTAGACTGGTTGTTGTAGAAGCGGAAACGGGTCTTGGCGGTAGCATTAGCCACCTGCACTCTCACTCTACCCCACGTTGTCGGCAGATCACTCTCGGGGACTTCGACATAACTGCCCGTGGGAGCATATCGCATAGGATTGCCGTCTGCATCGTTCAGCACGGCACCGTTTTCGTCAATAAATTCGAGTTTGAGCAACGAAGCTGACTCGTCGCCCTGTACATAGAGGCGGAACTTATCCTCTCGCCAAGAGATGTTGTTTGCCGAATCGGCAGCGGTAGCATTCGGCTGATAGGTGTAGGTCGAGATATTGGCCGAGGGGTTATCCTTCTTGCAGTAACCCGTCACGCCATCGCCCGCAGCGATATCGAAATAGAGTTCAACATCCTCCGAGCCTTGGATTGCCGACATCGGAGGCGTAATCATCATACCGAGTGCACTGACCGAGAACTTGAACGAGGAGGCGGAGTTGAGAGCCTTCTCGTTGCCCACGGCAACATATCCATGATACTCCACGGCGCGGCTTATGAACCAATCGTTCAGACCACGAACATTGAGCAGTTCGGGTGTTACGAGCAGCTTGTCTGCCGCGATAACATCCTTCATCGAGGCATCGGCCTTCTTCTCGGCATCGCAGTAGTCCGAAAATATCAGACCCGGAGTAACGAGCTTGTGTGTTGTAACACCATCGGCAGCCTTTGCACTCGAGGTAGTGGTAAGGTAGTATCCGGGCTTGAGACCATTCTGCTCTTCGTAGGTCGAGAGTATGGGCAGACCATTTACCACCGAGCCCTCCTGATAGATCGGGGTGCGGGCACGCCATACCGCCAAATCATTGCGATAGGCAATCACATCGCCACCATAGACACACGAGTCGAAGGTTTCCGAGAAGATAAGGTCGCTCGCGGGTGCATAGGTTATCGGCTGCATAGCCACCAACGTATTCACCGGCACGGTCGTAGATCCCGAGGTTGATAGACGCTGCGACTTGCCGTTGTTATCGGAGATTGTCACCGTGAAACCATTGGCATACTCCTGCGGGTAGACGGTGAAGTAGAAGTCGGTACCACTCGGCGAGAGCTGCACGCCCTTGCCATCGGTATCGTTACAAATCAACACTATATCCTCGGTCATACCCGAGTATCCGTAGGGAGCGGCGTGGTGAGCATCCTTGGTTACGCCTGCGCCGAGTGTGGAGCCCTGGGCATTGATAAACTTGGAACGACCGGCCATCGCAGTTGTGGTATTTGCCTGATCAAATGCGTTGTTCTGGAGGCGGATCGAGCGTACCTCGCCCTCACCTTTGACGGTAAGTTTCAGCACTCCGAGCATAGCGTTGAAGGAGAGCGAAGCATCTCCTGACACACCACTCAGGTCGGCATACGACACCAGACACATAGCCTCACGGCCGAATGAGTTGGGGTTGTAGACCTGCATATTTGAGTGTATGTATGCAAAATTACCGCTGTCATCAAAAGCAGTAGCAGCGGGCGCGGGGAATACCGCACGATATATATTATCCTCGGCGCGTGGTACGCTCAAGAAGACACCCTTCTCATCAGCACACACGGGGATTGTGTTTCCGTTTACATAGATAAGGTCGCCCGCCTCGAAAGCTATATCGAGGCCATCGAGCGATGCGCGTGTCACCTCGAGAGAGAGGCGCACAGTTTCGCCTGAAAACTCATCCTCAACGACACCGTTGTCGGCGAAGAGTTCATCGGTAGTCGTGTCTTCGGTACAAGCGGCGAGTGCTACTGCCGCCACAAGAAATACGAATCTAAAAATTCGTTTCATCGGTTTTAGGTTTTAGTTTCTTTTGTTTTTGTAGTGAATTTAATGAGGTTAAGGAGGTTAAATTCAGGATTTAAGGAATCTCCCTAATCTCTCTAAATACCCTAAATTGTCAATTCTCAATTATTTCGGGTCTGCACCTGCGCCCTTTCGAGGGCGCAGGTGTGACACCGAAAAAATGGTTATTTCCAAGTATTAGTATCATTCTGCTGACCGGCCAACGAAGCCACCTGAGCCTCGCCATTTGCCGTAGCCAACTTCACGCAACGAACGGGCATTGCGAAGTTTGCAGGTGCAGGACCCTTACCCGAAAGGTCCTTGTATGTATAGACGTTCTCGCTATCCCACTGCTGGATGAACGGCAACCAAACACCATTCTTGTAGTCGGTAAGCGCGTGACCCATAAACATACATTTCACACCGCTGTTATTGAGATAACCCATATAACCCGAATCAGTTGTATCTACGTCATAGGTACCCCAATACATAGCCTTACCACTGGTATAAGTCGCGCCATCGTCATTGTTATCGTAGAAACCGCCCATATAGAGACAGCCTGCATAACGATTGTTAGAAGTACCCCAGTCGTTTACAGAGTTAGCTGCATTCGACTTGTACTGCAGACGGCAACCTCCCTGCGGCAACCAAACAAATGCATCGCCCATAGCTGCCTTTACAGCATTCTTCTCGTCTGTAACAGTTCCCGAATTACTCTGACCGGTGCTGTTCGAGATGCAAACACCATAGTAATCCTTCTTATTCTTATTAGCACTATTGGCATTCTTCCAACCCTTATTGGTAGTACTATAAGCATCGGTATAAACCGAAGGATTACCTTTAGAGATTACTTCCTCATTCGAACCGATAACACGGCGGAACATCTTGAGCAACTCGGTATAGGTAGCTACACGATAGCCCTGCGGACAGGGATCCTGCATACCCTTCTCGGTTGCCGACCAGAGGTCTGCACTACCACCAACAACAATCTTGCTCTGGGTAAGATCTGTTGCCCAAGTACCTGCACCACAAGCAAATGCCATATTGTAATACTTCATACCCAACATACTCTTATTACCCTTCTCGGCAGTAGTATCATAAGTGGTAAAGTCGTGCTGCCAACGCGAGAAGCGATACTTCTCTACCGGCAGAGTGTTTGCCTCAAATGCCTTTGCACCTGATGCATCACCTGAACCCTCATAACCCCACTTGTTAGTACCAGCGAAAGCTGACAAGGTCTTGGGACCGGGGAACGGAATAGCACGACCATACTGATACATAAAGCCTACGGTCTGTGCTGCGGTCTCGCCGGTCATCGACTCAATCTCGCCCTTTGATTTCGGAGTCCAAATTGCACCCAAAGCACGGTCGAGTACGGTAATCGCGGGATCACAGTAGGTCAAATCGGTAGCATCGGTAATCCAGATATGCCAAGCCCAATTTGTACCGATAAGCGACTGATTGAGAGCACCTACATTCAGCATACAGCTACCATTACCGCTGTTTGCGGGAACCTTGAAGTAGACACGCTTGGTCTGGTAGTTAACCGAAATCTCCTCAACAAGACCTGTCTTAGTTGCCCACATAGGCCAAGCACCAATACTCTTCTCACCACCCTGATATGTACCATCAATATTCTGGAGTGAGAACGAATAATACTTATCGGTGGTTGCAGGAGCAATCATATAACAGTTCGACACGCCATTTGCATCCAGAAGCTCATAGTCGTGATCATCAATGATAGACTTAACGGTGATAGGAGCAAAACGAGTAACGTGATTACGTGTGAACGAGTGACCATTCTTCGACTTATACAGACGAGTGTAGTTAGAGGTACGAACCTGAATATAAAGATCCTCTGCAGGAAGATTTACAATCGGCATTGCGAAGTAGAACGAAGACACCTCCTCCGACAGTTGGCAACCCTTATTATCGGTGTAAGCATAGTGCGCACCGCCCATAGGCGAAGATGTACGATTCCACAGCTGGGTAGTCTGGTAAGTTTCCAAGTAAGGCTCATCCGATGCAGGCTTCTTAACAAAGCCATACTTCGAACGAAGGTTGTACGACTTACTCAACAGATCCACTGACCATACCTTATCCGAGCCCTTGAGCTGAATCTCTGCAAATGCAGTTGTATTGTGCAGAGTTACGCTGGCATTCTGGCTCGAGGGGTTATACGAAACCGCACCTGATGCGACACATAAGCGAATAACATCCGCAAGCGAATAACCGGCTGCGAGGTTATTACCCTCCCAAACCTGAGCATTGGTAGAGTAGTTCCAACCTGCAAAGTTAGCGCGAATCTGAGATGCCTCAACTCCATCCGGAGACGACTTGCTATAGAAAGCATAGTTAATAGTTGCATCCTCGGGAATCTCAACCGAGAAGGTTGCAGACTCCGAAATAGTCTGGCCTACAGCCTCATCATCCTCTGACAGAGCGGTCGAAACGGCCTTCTGGGTACCATTGTAAACAACGGTAATAGCATCACCTGCCTCCCAAACGAGTTGGTCCTTGGCATTAAGAGTTACACGGGTGCCGTCCTCGGCAAACACCTCGGGAAGTTCATACGATGCACTCAATGTGATCGTCTTCATCGGGACATTATTGACACTATCGTCAAAGTCCTGTGTACACGCGGGAGCCAACGCAACCACCGCGCAAATCATTGCTGAAAAAATCTTCTTCATAATCTTTGTGGTGTTTACGTTAAAACTCCTCCTCATCGCCCCAAGTCACTGACTCTGCAAAGCCGCGCTCGATGGCTACTTCAACCACGTCAACGCTCGGCGCTGCGTAGGTCGAATACTTGAAAAGGTTTGTCTTAACCATAGTTAATAAAATTAGTTAGTTAGTAAAAAGTGTTAATTGTGTGTATAAATGTTTGTTGTATGTTGTTCTGTTTAGCTATTGTCTATGAGTCCCAACTTATAATCACTTCAGGTATGGACATAGCAAATCAGACGGTGTCATTCGACACAGCCTGCAATGAAGTCCAAGACTTTGTATTATTCGTGTAACTACCTGATAGCCATAGAAATACCCCCCCCCTAAAAATAGCGCAAATCACCGCATTTGCGCTATTTTCGGCGCAACGACTACGGCTTTGGCCTTTGGGACACGACACCCCGCCGAGGCTGATAAACCTCGGGCGGAGAGTGGTGTATGTAAGGTTTCGTGTCATCAAGTTTGTAGGGCTATACCTATATTTATTATATACGCGCGTGTGCGTGGAACATCTTATCTCAACGGTTTGAGTACGAACTCGAAGGTGTGCTTATCGTAGGGAATCTGGTACTGCGGCAACTGAATAGCTCCCCAGCTATCCTCGCAGACCAAACCTGCCTGCGCCATATCTATATTGACATAGGTCTTACCAGTCTTCTCGAGCAGGTTTGGATGTTTGCGGTAGTCTGTCGAGTGGACATCAATCTGCTCCATCGGGTAGGGCACTGCCGAGGCTGCGAAGAGGATATTCGAACGAACCTCCAAACCGCTACCGGTTGAGTCCATAACACGCCACCAGCGCAGGTCGCAGTGCGAGCCTGACTCCTGGGGTCGAACATAGGTCATACAGAACTGCTCATCGACACTCTGCTTATAGATGCCGACCTTATTGCCGCTCTTGCGGTCGCAGTAGCTCTCATAGGGACCTGCTCCATAGAACTCGATATGGTCGTAGCTCTCGGGCATAGCCAACGCCACACCAAAGCGCAACATCGAGGTCAAGGGGAATCCGTAGTTTTTAGCAGGACGGAACTTTTCGACCACAGCCACCGTACCATCGGGGGAGATTGTATAGGTGAGCACCACCTTTGTACCGAACTCCTCGAGGCGATACTCGGTGTATACCTCCACATTATCACCCTTCTGCTCCATCAGGAAGAGTGACATAGTAGTTATCGGGTTACGCAGAGCCTTATGCGAGTGGTAGTACTGCGCATTGCGGGCACGTTTGCGAACGCCATAGTCATTCTCGGTCATCGCACGATAGAAGAGCGGCTTCACCGGCTCGGCAATCATCTTGCGACCACGGAGAGTGTAGGCCTCCAGCCAGCCCTGGCCCGCAAAGGTGATCGAGAAGTCGTGACCATATACCGTGCGGCTGTCACGGCAGATACGCAGAGCCTCACCCTGCACGGGAGCCGTAGCCTCGGCATACGCTGCAGCAGCATCCCACGCACGTACCGTAAACTGGTTGAATGCCACCTCATAGCCCTGCGCCAGAAGCGGCTCGGACGACTTGAGCACAAAGCGAACGGTGAGGATAACCTCGCCCTTGAGCTTGGCGATATCGGCAGCCTCATATCCGAGTTTCAGCGTCTTACGCTCCTGCGGAGCGACTTCGAGGCTCTCGACAACACCGGAGAGTGCCGACTTACCATCTGCCGTAAGGCTCCACTCAAGGCGATATGCCGACAAGTCACGGAAGAAGTATTCGTTATAGACCTCAACCTCGCCCTGATCGAGGCTCTTGGGCGAAGTCCAGATATTCTGATACTGGTGCTTAACCTCCCAAGCCGAGGTGTGGGGCTTACGCTGTGCCGAGATAAAGCCATTGCAGCAGAAGGTCTCGTCAGTGGTGTCGTAGTCATTGTAGCAACCGCCGTAGGTGTAAGTCACACCCTGAGCATCGCGGCGAGCCAATGCCTGATCGACAAAGTCCCAGATGAAACCACCCTGGTAGTTGGGATACTTGCGCACCAAGTCCCAATACTCCTTGAACGAGCCGATAGACTGACCCATAGCGTGAGCATACTCACACTGAATAAGGGGTCGTTTGGGAGAGTTGGCAAGGTAATCCTCACACTCCTTATAGTCGGCATACATCGGGCATTCGATATCGGAGTTATAGTTCTTCGGAATATCCTTGTAGGAGATAAAGCAAGCCTGCTCATACTGCACGGGGCGGCTCTGATCGTAGCCCTTGATCCAATCGTAGCAAGCGTGGAAATTAGAGCCGTTACCGGCCTCGTTACCAAGGCTCCAGATGATCACCGAGGGGTGGTTGAAGTCGCGCAACACCATACGCTGGTCGCGAGCAAGGTGTGCAGCCTTATAGTCATCACGAATGGCGAGGGTCTTCTCCTTATAGCCCATACCGTGCGACTCGATATTACCCTCATCGACAACATAGATACCATACTCATCGCAGAGGTCGTACCACATAGGCGAATTGGGATAGTGGCAGGTACGCACTGCATTCAGGTTGAGTTCCTTCATCAGCTGGATATCGCGCACCATCTGCTCATAGGTGAGGTGATAGCCTCCGTTGGGATGAATCTCGTGGCGGTTGGCACCCTTAACCAACACGGGCTTACCATTGACAAGTAGCTGTGCATCCTTAATCTCCACGGTGCGGAAGCCGACATTGAAGGCCGTAGCCTCGATACACTTTGCACCATCGGTAGCCTCAACCTTCAGGGTATAGAGGTTGGGGCACTCTGCACTCCACGCCTTCACATCGTGCAGATGCAGGCACTCCTCAATCTTACCCTCTTTATTGGGTGTAGCAGTGGTCGAAAGCACCTCTTTACCCTCGGCATCGGTCAGCACCATATTGACACTCTTGACACCTGCCGTAGTTTCGATATTGATATCGAGGTGACCATCCTTATATTCGTGGGCCAACTCGGCAACAAATTTCACATCCTTCAGATGACGCTTATCGCGAGCATAGATGTAGGCTGCACGGGCGATACCCGACAGACGCCAAAAATCCTGATCCTCGAGGTAGGAGCCATCGCAGAAGCGGTGCACCTCCAGCGCGAAGAGGTTTTTCTCGCCGAACTTCACAAACTTGGTGATATCGAACTCGGCCTCCAGCTTGCTATCTTCGCTATAGCCGACCTCCTTGCCATTGATGTAGAGGGTCACATTCGAGGTCACCGAGCCGAAGTGAACGAAGAGCTGCTTACCTTTCCACTCGGCAGGCACCTCCACCTCGTGACGATACAGACCAACGTGGTTCTGCCAATCGGGAGTGAAGGGAGGATTATCGACAAAGCAGTTATCCCAAATAAATCCGTTATTGACATAGATTGGATCGCCATAGCCATTCAGTTCCCACAGACCCGGCACAGGCATCCTACCCCACTGCGAGTCATCAAAATTCACAGCATAGAAATCCGAGGGACGCGGAGTGTTGCGATGTTCAAACCAGGCAAACTTCCACACACCCTCAATCGAGCGATAGAGGGGCGAACTCTTATAGCAGCTGCCGGTCTTGGCCTCCTCGGCCGAGGGATAGACGATAAAGGATGAGCGCATCGGAGCGCGGTTTACCTCATAGATGTTAGGATCCTGCCAACGCTCCATCTTCGGAGCAGTTGTCTGCGCCATTGCTGCGCACGCGCACACGAGAGCGGCGAGGGTCGAAAGGATTTTTTTCATATTTTGGTTGTAGTTTTATTAGTTTCTGTTTCAACTTTCAAAATTAAGTAATTTTGGCCTAATAACCAAATAAAAAATTACAGAATTACCCCATCCTGAAAATTTTGCACAAAATAGTATCTGTCAGAGACTCACGCCCAAACAAATCTAAGGTCTACTAAAAAACAAAAATAAGATGCAGAACTACCCCGCCACTAACAAAAAACAAGACAATAATCACAACTTTATGAAAATAATCTTCCGGATTACCATTTTTTTACTATTTTTGTAGAAAATTTGCATATAATGTTCGATTTTCAAAATAGAGATATCAAACCCGAATTAGGCTGCGGTTGCGCTTTTAGCGAGTGTGACGGCGAGGCGTGTGCAACCCCCTGCGAGGGTTGCTATAAGCTCCACGAGACCGACTGGCTCGAGGATTATCCCGTAAACATCCCCACCGACATCGTAGAGGTACGCTTCAAGAATACACGCCGCTCATACTACCAAAATGTCAATAATTTAGAACTCAAGCGAGGAGATATTGTTGCCGTGGAGGCTTCGCCCGGACACGACATCGGCACCGTATCGCTCACCGGCGATATGGTCGCCAAGCAGATGCGCCGCGTGGGCTTCAACCCCCACAATGGAGAGTTCAAAAAGATTTATCGCAAGGCCCGCCCCTACGATATCGAACGCTGGCAGGAGGCTATCGCCCTCGAGCACGAAACTATGATTCGCTCGCGCCAGATCGCTGCCGATATGGGCCTTGATATGAAGATTGGAGATGTTGAGTATCAGGGAGATAAAATAAAAGCCATCTTCTACTACATCGCCGAGGGCCGAGTCGATTTCCGCGAGCTTATCAAGGTCTTTGCCGAGCAATTCCACATCCGTATCGAGATGAAGCAGATCGGTGCGCGTCAGGAGGCCGGCCGCATCGGTGGCATCGGAGCCTGCGGTCGTGAACTCTGCTGTGCATCGTGGATATCGAGTTTCTCGAGCGTCACCACAGGTGCCGCCAGAGTACAAGAGATCTCTCCCAACCCCCAGAAGTTGGCGGGTCAGTGCTCGAAGCTCAAATGTTGTCTGATGTACGAGTACGACACCTATGCAGACGCTCGCCGCGATATGCCCCGTCTGCGTGAGCCACTACAGACTCTCGATGGGGAGTTCTTCCTGGTCAAGAGCGACATCCTCGCCCACACGATGACCTTCCGCAGCAGCAAGGATTCGATGTCGAATCTGGTGACGCTACCCATATCGCGAGTACGCGAGATCATGGCTGCCAACCGCGCAGGCCGCAAGGTCGAGCAGCTTCAGGGAGAGGAGTTCGTACCCGAAGTAGAGGAGCCGACATACCGCACCGAGGAGGATAGCATCACCCGCTTCGACAACAAGAAACGCAGCAAAAATCGCAATAAGAATCGCAATAAAAACCGCCAGAACAACGGTAACGAGAAGGCTCAAAATGCCGAGAAGAGCGAATCCGTGTCGGGTGGAGAGAATCACGAGGCGGACAACGGTGCAGGCAGCGTATCTGCCCAAAGCGAAGGTGCAGAATCCCGCAACAACGAGAACCGACATCGCCATTCGAAGAGTAATCGTCATCGCGGACACCGCCACGGCAACGGAGGCGGCCAAAACGGCGGAAACAACAACGGCGGAAACAACGCATAGTGCTGTCGTAAACTGATAACAGTGTCTATGGCTAAGAGAGCTATCGCACACATAATCACTCTATTGGCAGTCGTGATGTCGATGGTGGGATGCACCCCAAAGGAGAGGTGCGTCTGCCACGTAAACCCCCGCAATTGGAGTCGGAGTGCCGACATCGTATTTGAAAACAACGACCCCGAAACACGGCTCGACATCTCGTTTTTTGTGAGATGTAATGCGGGATTCGACACCAAGGTATTGCCGGTGATTGTCCGCACCGAAGCTCCCGACTCGAGCGTAAGCTGCGAGCGAGCACTCTGGGTATTCGACTCGGAGAGAGCTGCAACACCGACCGCCACGATTCAAAAAATAGGCTATCGTAATACCTGCCAGCTGAAGCAACGAGGCACATACACCTTCTCGGTAATTCCGCAGAGGCCCGTGCGCGGCATTGAGGCTGTAGGCTTAACAATCGAAAAAACAGAATAAAACAAGATAATGGGAAAAGATAAACTGCGCCGTTTTGCCGAGAACCTGACCTTCGGCTGTATGATACAACCCGAATTTGAGGATATTTTTCACCGCGACCACCCACTCAAGGGGCGTTGGCACGAAGATTTCTTCCACAACGACAAGCCCATAGTTCTCGAGCTGGGATGCGGCAAGGGCGAGTACACCATCGCTCTGGCACAACGCGACCCCGAACGTAACTACATAGGCATCGACATCAAGGGTGCCCGTATGTGGCGCGGAGCGAAGACCGCCACCGAGCGCAAGATGACCAACGTAGCCTTCGTGCGCACACGCATTGAGTTTATCAACTCATTCTTTGGCGAGGGCGAGATATCCGAGATTTGGATTACCTTCCCCGACCCACAGCTCAAGACCCGCCGTGCCAAGAAGCGTCTTACGGCCCCGCTCTTTCTGGAGCGTTATGCACAGATGCTCTCGGATGATGGTGTCATAAACCTCAAGACCGACTCACAACACCTCTACGCCTACACCTCGGCCGTCATCGACCACTTCTCGTTACCCTGTGAGGTGGCCAACAACGACATCTATGGCTCGGGGTATGCCGATGAGGTACTCTCGGTCAAGACCGCCTACGAGCAGATGTTCCTCGAGCGCGGACTGCCCATCACCTACACCCGCTTCTCGCTCGGAGGAAAGCGTCTGTTCGAGTGGTTCGACTGGGAGGGTGACGACACCGATGAGAAGGACAACGAAGAGGCTCGCCGATAGAGATTGCCCAAATTTATCGCGGTCGCATACAATATCCGACCCAATAGCACGTTTATCATACGAACAACAAAACCGACAAAAAAAAATTGCCTATGATATAAATCGCCTCTTAACAACTAAAATTAAGAAAATTATGGTAAAGAGAGCATTTTCATTTTTAGGAATCGTAGCCATTTCGGCTCTGGCCGGTGGAGCTGCGGCTTGGGGCGTTGCATCAACATCTGGCAACAACCACCCCACAGAGATTATTGATTCGGTAAATTATGGCGGTGAGGCTCCCGCAGGGGCATCCCTCGGCACACAATTCACAGCCTTCCAGGCGGAGCAGTACCCCGACCTGACATACGCAGCCGAGAATGCCGTAAAGGCGGTAGTGAATATCGAAGCTGTGCAGGAGGTACAGATGCGCCAACGCTCGTATGATCCCTTCCTCGAATTCTTCGGTTTCCCACAGCAACCCAACGATGGGCGTCCGCAAATTCAGGAGCGCCGCGCCGGCGGCTCGGGAGTGATTATCTCGGAGGATGGTTTCATCGTCACCAACAACCACGTTATCGAGAACGCCACCAAACTACGTGTAAAGCTCTATGACGAGCGCGTATTCGATGCCAAAATTATCGGTACCGACCCGACCACCGACATCGCACTTATCAAGATCGAGGCCACTGCGTTGCCGACCATTCCCTTCGGCAGCTCGGACGGTCTGCGCCTGGGCGAGTGGGTGCTTGCTATCGGCTCCCCCTTCGACCTGCAATCGACCATTACGGCCGGCATCGTCAGCGCGAAGGCTCGCCGTCTGGATGTCATCCCCAACGAGTTCCGCATCGAGTCATTTATCCAGACCGATGCTGCGGTCAATCCGGGTAACTCGGGCGGTGCACTGGTCAATACCCGTGGCGAGTTGGTCGGCATCAACACCGTAATCAAATCTTCGACAGGTAGTTACATCGGCTACTCATTCGCCGTGCCCGAGACCATCGTCCGCAAGGTGGTGGTAGACCTCAAGGAGTATGGTGTAGTGCAACGAGCACTGCTCGGCGTATCGTATCGACCCGTAGACCAGCGTTTCATTGACGAGATGGGCAAGGAGCTGGGCATCAGCGAGATTGGTGGAGCATACGTAGCTGCGGTCAGCGAGGGAGGAGCTGCATCCGAGGCGGGCATCCGCAAGGGTGATGTCATCATCTCGATTGACGGTGTGAAAATCGACCACACAACCACCATCACCGAGCAGATTGCCAAGCATCGTCCCAACGATACGGTAAAAATATCGGTAAAAAGAGGCAACGATGTGAAACATTTTGACGTTCTTTTGCGTAATAAGGCCGGTAAAGCCGAACTACTGACACGCGAAAGCGTTGATGTAGTGGAGGTTTTGGGAGGCAAATTCGTTGATGCCAGCGCAAAACTGTGCCGTCAGTTAGGTATCAAGGGTGGTGTGCAGGTGACCGGACTCAAAGAGGGCGGCCTGCTGGCCAGAGCCAGAGTAAAGAGTGGCTTTGTGATTACCCACATCAACGACAAGAGCGTTTACGAGGTTGCCGACCTGAATCGCCTGACGGATAAAATCGAGTCAATTGACGGAATCTATCCCGATGGACGTGCCGCAAGTTATGTGATTGTGGAGTAGAAGTCACCTCAACACTGAGAATGAATGACTGTTACGAAGCATCACAGCACTGTAACAGTCATTTTTTTTAGAAGAAGATATAAGAAACTATGCGTCAATTAAAGATCACAAAATCGATTACCAATCGCGAGAGCGCATCTCTCGACAAGTATCTGCAAGAGATTGGTAAGGAGGAACTTATCACCGTAGAGGAGGAGGTAGAACTCGCCCAGCGAATCAAGAAGGGCGACCAGGAGGCTCTCGAGAAGCTGACCAAGGCCAACCTCCGTTTCGTGGTCTCGGTGGCAAAGCAGTACCAGAATCAGGGATTGAGCCTTCCCGACCTTATCAACGAGGGTAACCTCGGACTGATCAAGGCGGCCGAGAAGTTCGATGAGACCCGCGGTTTTAAGTTTATCTCATACGCCGTATGGTGGATTCGTCAGTCGATTTTGCAGGCTCTGGCCGAGCAGTCGCGTATCGTTCGTCTGCCGCTCAACCAGGTAGGCTCGCTCAATAAGATCAATAAGGCTTTTGCCCGCTTTGAGCAGGAGCACGAGCGTACCCCCTCTCCCGAGGAGTTGGCTACAGAGTTGGAGCTGCCCAAAGAGAAGGTCACCGACACACTTCGTGTGGCAGGTCGTCATATCTCGGTAGATGCACCCTTTGCCGATGGCGAGGATAACTCATTGCTCGATGTGTTGGTAAACCCCGACTCGCCCAATGCCGACCGAGGCCTTATCAACGAGTCGCTGGCTACGGAGGTAGATCGTGCTCTGGACACTCTTACCGAGCGTGAGCGCGACATCATCAAGTACTTCTTCGGCATCGGCTGTTCGGAGATGACCCTCGAGGAGATTGGCGAGAAGTTCGACCTGACCCGTGAGCGTGTACGCCAGATTAAAGAGAAGGCCATTCGCCGTCTGCGCAACTCAAATCGTAGCAAGCTACTCAAATCCTACCTCGGATAGAGCAAAAAAGATTTTTAAGAGAATAACTCAAAAAATAGTGTCTGATAATAACATCGGACACTATTTTTTTTGTATATTTGCAATATATTGCAAGGGAGTGTCGAAATGTAAGGTTTCGCACATTGAAACAGAGCTCAAAAACTAAACAAAATTATAAACCTAAAATCAAAAAAGATGAAAAAACTTCTTTTCCTTGTTGCCACTATTGCAACAATGATCAGCTGCACCGCAGCCAAAAGCGAGCAGGACAACCTCACTCGCGCACAGAAAATTTATGCAGAGCTACACAACCCCGCTTCAAAGCAGGTTTTGGTGGCTGCTCACCGTGCCGACTGGCGCAACTTCCCCGAGAACTCTCTGGCCGCTATCGAGAGCGCAATCCAGAAGGGTGTCGATATCATTGAGCTCGATATCAAGATGACCAAGGATGGCCACCTCGTTCTGATGCACGACAAGAAGCTCGACCGCACCACCTCGGGCAAAGGTCTGGTAAGCGACTTTACGCTGGAGGAGATCAAGGAGATGGTTCTGCGTGCCGGTCAGGGTGTGAAGACCCTCCACAAGGTCCCCACCCTCGAAGAGGCTCTGCTCGTATGTAAGGATCGCGCTGTGATCAACGTAGACCACGGCTATCAGTTCTACGATGAGGTTATGGCTCTGCTCGACAAGTACGATATGCACGACCAGGTGCTTA
>JBGUTM010000178.1:0-2810 GCA_045133075.1 Alistipes sp.
GTGGGCATCACTGCGTTTGCTGCCGAGAAGGTGACATTCGAGGCTAATACCCCGATGATTGTATCGGTAGGTGAGGCCTTCCGTGTCGAGTTTGCGCTCAACGCCAAGCCCGACAAGGGCTCCTTTGCCGCTCCCGACTTCGGGGGTTTTGATGTGCTGGCGGGCCCTGCCACCTCGCAAGGCTCCTCGGTGCAGTTTATCAATGGTAATATGACCAAGAGCGTGAGCTACACCATAACCTATGTTCTGTTGCCACAGAGTAAGGGTACATTCACTATTGGTGCAGCCTCCATTGAGGTTGAGGGTAAACGCTACACAACCTCTCCAACCCAGATAGAGGTCAAGGAGGGAGGAGCACAGCAGGGTGCACAGCAGGGTGGAGGTCGCGGTGGCGATATGGAGTCGCAGGCGCAAGGCCAAATATCGAAGGATGACCTGTTGTTACGTCTGACACTTTCGCGCTCTACGGTCTACAAGGGTGAGCCTATCCGTGCCGCGCTGAAGCTCTACAACCGCGTCAGTCTGGCCGACTACAGCGTCTCGAAGATGCCCTCATTCAACGGCTTTTGGACTCAGCAGCTTGAGACAGAGCGTACCTCCTACCGCGAAACATACGAAGGACGTGTATACGAGGTCTACAACCTTATTGAGTATCTGCTCTATCCCCAGCAGTCGGGAACGCTCACCATCGACCCCGTAGAGCTTGCGGCCGTGGTGCAGGTGATTGTTCAGGATAACACTCACTACGACCCCTTCTTTGGTGGCGGTCGTGAAATCTATAATGTACGCCGCGAACTGAAGACCCCGCGTCTCACGGTGACGGTTAAGGATCTGCCCGTAGGGGCACCTGAGAGTTTTGCCGGGGCAGTGGGTAAGTTCCGTATGGAGGCTTCGCCCTCAACCACCTCTCTGGCGGCCAATTCGGCTTCGACATTCAATGTGCGCATCTCGGGCTCGGGCAACCTCGCCTTTGTGCAGGCTCCGACCCTCACCCTGCCCGCCTCGTTTGAGCAGTATCAGGTCAAGACCTCTGAATCGTTCAAATACTCAGGCTCGGGCACCTCGGGATATCGCAACTTTGAGTACCCCTTCATTGCTCGAGCCGAGGGTGAATATGTGGTGCAACCCATAAAGTTTACATACTTTGACCCCGAGCGCAAGGAGTATGTCACACTCTCATCCCCGGAGTTTTCATTCGACATTACGCCCGATGTGAGTGGCTCCACGGCTCCGCAGGTGGTGTCGGGTATATCGAAGGAGGATGTTCGCCTGCTCGGTAATGATATTCGCTTTATCAAGCTCGGCAAGCCCTCTTTGAAGGAGAGCGAGCAGCCTGCGATATTCTCATCTGCATACTTTGTGACACTCCTCTCGATGTTAGCCCTTACTTTGGGTGCTTACCTCTACATCTCGCGCCGTCAGCGCGAACGCAAAAATGTGGTTTTGGTGCGTGGCAAGCGTGCCAACAAGGTTGCCGTGCAGCGTTTCCGCGCAGCAGAGCGATATATGAAGGAGGAGAATCGCCACGCCTTCTATGAGGAGATGCTCAAGGCTTTGTGGGGATATATGAGCGATAAGTTCAACATCCCCGTAGCAAACCTGACCAAGGAGTATGTTCGCGAGGAGTTGCAGAAGAGGGGTATTGCTCCCGAGGATGCTGTGCGTTACACCTCGATAATCTCGCAGTGTGACGAGGCTCAATACTCGCCCGCGGCATCGGCACAGATGAGTGATGTCTATGCTGAGAGTATCAGTATCGTTTCTCACATTGAGTCTCATATAAAAAAGTAAGCCGCTATGAGAAAGATTTTTATATTTATACTTTGTGCATTCTGCTCGGTTGTAGCGGTGGCTCAAAATCCCGATTCGCTCGCAAACAAACCCTTGACACAGTCCGAATTGGAGCCTTCGTACACTCCTGATAGGGCCTGGAGTGCTGCCAATGAGGCATACATTGCCGGCGACTACGCTCGTGCCGAGGAGTTCTACCTGCAAATTGTGGACGATGACAAACAGTCGGCAAAACTATACTTCAACCTTGCCAATGCCCTCTTCAAGCAGGATAAACTCGGCGAGGCGATACTCTACTACAACCGCGCACTGCGCTTGGCTCCGGGCGATGAGGATGTACGCCACAACCTGGCCATAGCCGAGAGCCTCACCAAAGATCGTATTGAGAGTGTGCCCGAGTTCTTCCTCAAGACGTGGTTGCGCTCGGTGCGCAATACGCTCAGCTGCCGTACCTGGACGGTGATGTCGCTGGGTATGTTCGCCTTGACCATGATTCTGGCTCTGCTCTTTGTGTTGGCACAGCGTCTGCCCCTGCGCAAGATTGGCTTCTACGGAATGTTGGTTACGGCTATGCTCTTTGTTGCTACAACGTGGTTTGCAGCTGCGGAGCGCCGTGTGATGCTCGACCGCGAGCAGGCCGTGGTGATGAGCTCGGCAGTCTCGGTCAAGAGTTCACCCGACCGTTCGGCCACAGACCTCTTCGTGTTGCACGAGGGTACAACCCTGCGTGTAGTGGGCTCGCTCGATGAGTGGAGCGAGGTGGTCATTGCCGATGGTAAGAAGGGGTGGGTCGAGAGTTCGAAAATTGAACGAATTTAGAGATTACAGCCTATGTCGAAACTATTGCAAGATGCTGTAAACGAACTCTCTAAGTTGCCCGGAATCGGTCGCCGCACCGCTCTGCGTCTGGCTATGCACCTGCTCAAAATGGAGCAGGAGAGTGTGTTGCAGATGACCGAGAGTATGGCTCGTTTTCGCACCGACATACGCCACTGTGCGCAGTGTAACAACCTCTCCGA